>JAAYUG010000178.1 GCA_012517825.1 Bacteroidales bacterium
GTACGGGTATACAGGGTGTTGAACGTCCCGTTCCGATATGGCAATTGCCCAGGATACTCAAGCTTGGCATTATCATCATTTGATTCGATCATTGGATATTCAGCAGGATTAGCCAGCATAGCAGTAATTTCAGCTTCTGCCTGATCCCAGGGTTTGGTAGCAACATTCACAACCCCGGCGGCACGATTCAGTAATCGCAGGCGCAGGGAGTTAGCAAAACGTCGCCAGGCTTCCGGATCTCCACCATAAATCAAATCCCCGTTTCCAAAATTAACACCCTGAAGACTTTTTAAATCGGTATTGCACTGTTTGAGGTCGGCAATCAGATCCTTGTAGATCGACTCCTGGGTATCATATTTTGGTCGCACATTATCAGGATTATCTATTCCCAACAGAGCCTCACTGTATGGAACATCTCCGAACTGATCGGTAAGAATATGAAAGTTCCATGCACGTAAAACCCTGGCTGCGGCATTCAGACCCAGATTTTCTTCAGGACCTCCAGCTTTGGTTTTATCAATAACTAATTTAAGATCCATCAGATAGCTATTGTACGGCGTCTGGAAGAAGTCGTTCTGGTTTTCTGTACGAAGCAAATAATGATCTTCGTCAATGTATTGAATTTTACACCACTGTTGTGACCAGCAGGCGAAATACGTGTGGTTCATCCAACCACCGCCCAGACGATGGTCAACTGAATTAACAATGGCTGCAGTAAAAGCCGTATAGGCAGGCACATCTACCGGATTGTTCGGGTCTTTGTTCATTTCCTCGAACTTGTCGGTACAGGCAGGGAGCATAAGAATCCCAATGAAAAGGGCTGCCCCCAGAGATTGAATATAGGTCATTTTTTTCATGTTCATTCAGATTTAAATTAAGACAACCGGTATCAGAAGACAACCTTCAGATTGACACTGATGGTACGCACCGAAGGAAGCATATTGGATTCCAGCCCCTGAACGTTACCGGCATCAAATGCATTTTCCGGATCAATATTTGGCACATTCTTGTGGAGAATAGCCAGGTTACGTCCCACCAGGGAGAGATTAAGATTCCGGATGCCGATTTTCTGGAGGAAAGGCTGATCAAATGTATACCCAGCAGAAACTTCACGCAGTTTAACATAACTGCCATCGAAGATTGAACGGCCACCCTGATATCCCCAGATGCCTTCAAAGTAGTCCTGTGCTTCAATGTAGACTTCCGTATTTTCTATTGGTACATCAGAATGATTACCTTCGGCATCAAGGTATTCTACAGTTCCGTCGGCTTTGATTCTTCCAAGAACGCCTTTCACAAGATATCCGCCACCTTCATCAACCGGTGTTCTAATGTCATTTCCTTTCGGATTTTTTCCAACCGTACAGGCAAGGACTCCGGTATATTCTCCGAAGAAGTTGGTAACGGAGAACAAGTCACCACCTTTGCGAATATCGATAAGAACGCTAAGATTGAATTTATCAAACATGAATGAATTTCTCAGGCTTCCCAGCCAGTCAGGTGTAATATTTCCTATTACTGTGTTATAACTGGTACGTACATAATTCCCTGTAGATGGGCTAACCAGAGGCCGTCCTGAATTAGTCACTACCACACCTTTCTGAGTGTCGGCCTTATAATTCTCGCGGGCAATGGTACGATAGAACATGGAGCCATAAGGTTCGCCCGGGCGGGCCTGTATCAGAATACTCCATGCTCCACCGAGGTTGAAGAAAGACATGTCGGGGGCCAATGAAAGAACTTCATTCTTAATTCTGGTATAGTTGATATCAACATCCCAGGTAAACTTCCTGAGCTTAACCGGGGTCAGATTCACCAACAACTCGATCCCTTTGTTTTGCATTTCCCCGGCATTGATCCACTTGGAAGTAAACCCGGTAGCACTGGAGATGGAGATTGGAAGAATCTGGTTGGTGGTATTTTTCTGGAATAAGGTAATGTCAAAACCAAGTCTGTTATTGAAGAATTTCAGTTCAGCTCCCACTTCTTTGCTCACGGTGGTTTCGGGATCCAGATTAATATTCGGTAGAGTGTTGGTATAGCTCATTACCGGATTGCCTTCAAATGGATTGGATGAAGTATAAACACCAGTGAGGGAATAAGGATCAGCCGGGCTGGCTACTTTGGCCCACCCACCGCGAATTTTTCCATAGGAGATTAAATTGGACTGAATGCCAAAAGCATCGGTAAATACAAATCCAGCATTAAAAGAGGGATAGGAATAAGGATTTTTCTTTACCGGAAGCGTACTTGCCCAGTCATCACGCAGAGTTCCTTCGAGAGACAACCAGCCTTTATAGTTCAGGTTGATCAACCCATACAGGCTCTGGATTTCCTGGTGGCTTTCACTGAGCCATGTTGTCGGAGGAACAACAGCATTGGAAGTCGCATACAAATCGGGAATAATTAACTGAGCAATAAACGTATTTTGCTGTCTGTCATCCCTGTGCATAAGGTTTGCTCCGACTGTTGCAGTAAGATTCAGATCGGTAATGATATTCCGGTTAAATGTAAGCATCGCACTGGCATTAGTTTCATTGAAAATCCGGCTCCATGAATTGTACTGTCCATCGGGCCAGTCATTAGATCCTTTTGCCCTCTTTTCGTTCCGAACTTCTGAAAAATAGTCGGTACCAACCTGCGCCTGCAAGTTGAGCCAGTCGGTAAAGAAATACTGAATATTCACATTTCCTATGATTCTCTGACGATCCCGGCTATTGGTATTTTTATACATGGTCCACCAGGGGTTATCATGGTAACTGTGGTTCCAGTTAAAGGGACGACCCGTTACAGGATCAATCACATTGATCATTTTTTTCAGTCCTGCATAATCAACCTGACGACCATGCCAGGAGGACTGCTGAAGAATATTCGCTGAAGTATACCCGCCGCTGGGGATATTGGCACTGTTGTTGCGCAGATAATTGGCAGTGGCACTCACCTGAAGTTTTTCCGAAAGCTTATATCCACCTGTCAGGTAGAAACTATTCTTTTTCAGATCGGTATTGGGTACAACGCCAATAGCATCATTATTGGTCATAGAGAGGCGGAAATTGGCCCTTTCATTGCTTCCTTCCAGAGCAAGGCTGGTGTTGCGCGAGGTTCCCGTCTGGAAGAGGCTCTTAATATTGTCCGGATGGGGGACCCAGGGAGTAGGAGTCCTGATTCCGGTTACCGGGTCGTACGGACTGTCATACTGTGGTATCAGACGGCCGTCCAGTTTAGGCCCCCAGCTTTCGTCTACATTATCATTAATACCCCCACCGGCTCCGTCAACGTATTCAAATTCGCCATAGTAGCCCTGACCGTATTCATTCTGAAAATCAGGGAGGATTAGAACATTATCCCAGGCAAAACTATTTTCGAAGGTAACGCCAAGACCTTTACGGGATTTGCCTGATTTTGTGGTGATCATAATTACCCCGTTAGCACCACGCTGGCCGTACAATGCAGCGGCATTTCCGCCTTTCAGAACCGTCACCGATTCAATATCCGAAGGGTTAATATCCATGGCTGCATTCCCATAGTCAATTCCGCCATAACCACCGGTTGTATTATAGGTATTCGAGATGGGAACCCCATCAACAACAAACAACGGTTGGTTTTCCCGTGTAAGAGAGTTGTTTCCCCTGATGACAATGCGAGATGAACTGGCAACACTTCCGGAGGAATTATTGATAAACACACCAGCAACTTTTCCCTGAAGTGCATTTACCATGTTCTTTTCTCCGGCCCTGCTGATTTCATCGCCTGTTACGTCCTGTATGGCATAACCAATGGATTTCTTTTCCTTGGTTATTCCAAGAGCCGTCACAACTACTTCGCTGATTCCGAGGACATCCGACTCCATGGCCACATCGATGGTTGTCTTTCCTTCAATAGGCACTTCAACAGTCTTCATCCCTACAAAACTGAATACCAGCGAAACAGCATTCTGCGGAACCGAAAGGGAGTATTTCCCGTCAAAATCAGTAATGGTTCCGATCGTAGTACCTTTCACAAGAACTGCTACCCCAGGGATGGGTTGTCCATCCTCTTTTCCGGTAACAGTACCAGTAATCACCATGCCCTGCGCCCACAGAAACTGGGTTCCTGCCAGCACAAAGCACGCAAGCAGCATTGCGAGCTTTTTCATAGATCACAGATTTAGGTTAGTAAAGAGGTTTTCACTGCTTCAAAACTATAAATTTTCTCAGATTTAACAATCCTTAACAAAAATTTTTTTTTACTATTTACCATATTTTATTTTCTGTTTCGCGCTCTGTTCCTCATGAATACCTCGGGTCTTTCCTCAACGGAAGCTTTGCCATCTTTTCTACCTCCAGCGAAGGATATCCGAATTCCTCCACCACCTTACCCTTCAGAAGATATATTCCATCGCCGCGAAACGGGTACTTTTTTAGCGAAGGGGGAAAATGTACCGTATCAAAAAAATTACCCTGTACATCAAGAAAACAGCCGAAGTGCATCCATTCACCCTTTATGGTTTTAACATTTTTAATGGTAACCAGATTCCCGAGCATTCGCACTATTTTTCCTGTATAGCGGATCAGTTCGTGTGCCATTACTTCGCCGCGAAATGAAGTCTCCAGCAGGTCGAAGTGCGTCATGCTCACGGGAAATCCGAGCAATTCCATTTCATCATATGCATCTTCCAGGGGATCCTGTTCAAGAGGAGGCAAGGAAAACGATCGCACCGGCGGGACAAACAGGGCTCGTTCCGAAGTCCTGGCCGGAGCGTCTCCCAGCAGCATATGTGCTTCCCAGAGAAGTTCCTTTTTCGGTTTTCCGGTAAAGCGGAAAGCGTGAATACGGATCAGGATAACAAGCTGCTCAAGACCTATGCGAACCCGGCTGACAAAATCAGCCAGGCTGGCGTACTTCCCGTTCAGTCGCCGTTCCTCGATAATGCGCATGGCTGTCTCTGCTTCCAGATGCATTACATGGATCAAACCCAGATAAATATCCTTCCCCCGGATACTTGTTTTGTATTCCCCTTCATTCACACAGGGAAGAAGAATGCGGGCACCCCAGCGGCGGGCCTCATTAACATATACCCAGGTACGGTAAAAACCGCCAAAATTATTGATCACAGCTACCATGAACTCAAGCGGGAAATACGTTTTCAGATAAAGGCTCTGAAAACTTTCCACGGCATACGAAGCTGAATGAGCCTTGGAAAAGGAATAGCCAGCAAAGGATTCAATCTGCCTCCACACCTCTTTCGTTATTTCTTCGGGATAACCGAAAGTCCGGCAGTTGGAAAAGAATTTATCCACAATCCGCTGAAATTCTGATTTTGAGCGGTATTTTCCGCTCATGGCACGACGCAGTACATCGGCATCGGCCAGGTCAAGGCCGGCAAAATGATGACAGATTTTGATCACATCCTCCTGATAGACCATCACACCGTATGTTTCTTTCAGTTGTTGTTCCATTACCGGATGCAGGTAGCTGAAACTGCCGGGATTATGAAACCGTTTGATGTATTCCTTCATCATGCCGCTTTTTGCTACCCCGGGGCGAATGATGGAACTGGCCGCTACCAGACTGATGTAACTGTTGCAGCGAAGTTTATGCAGCAGCCCCCGCATAGCCGGACTTTCTATGTAGAAACATCCTATAGCTTCACCGGAACGGAGCTGGCGAAGCACAGCAGAATCCTGTTTAAACCGTTTTACATCGTGCACATCAATGTTGATACCCTGGTTTTCCTTCACAATATCGGCACATTCCTTTATATGACCTATCCCCCGCTGACTCAGGATATCGATCTTTTCATACCGCAGATCTTCGGCCACATACATATCGAACTGGGTAGTAGGCAGCCCCTTGGGGGGCATATCGAGGGCCGTATAGCAGGTAACAGGTTCCTCTGATATCAGCACCCCACCGGCATGAATACTGCGCAGGTTAGGAAAATCCTGAATGCGGTTCCCTACCCTGAAAATCTGCTCCGTGACCTCATTGCGGCCGGAAGCAGAAGAAGGATTGTCCACCAGTTCATCAATTTCCTCCTTTGGCAGCCCGTACACCTTGCCCAGTTCCCGCAGAATAGATCGTCCGTGAAAGGTAGATATGGTACCAATAAGAGCTGTATGCTCCCGGCCATACCTTTTAAATATATATTCCAGCACTTCGTCGCGGTCTTTCCACGAATAGTCGATATCGAAATCGGGCGGAGAGGTTCGGCGGGGATTGATAAACCGTTCAAAATACAGGTCGAGTTCAATAGGGTCAACATCCGTAATCCGGAGGCAGTAGGCTACAATGCTGTTGGCTCCGCTGCCCCGGCCCACATGATAGAATCCCCGGCTCATCGAGTACCGGATAATGTCCCAGGTAATGAGAAAATAGGATGAAAAACCCAGCCTGTCAATTACCTCCAGTTCGTGTCTGACCCGCTTCAGAGCTTCTTTGTTCCCTGAACCGTACCGGTATTTCAGACCGTCCATGGCAAGTTTCTCCAGCAAAAGTTTGTCGTCATACCGGCTCGCCGTAAACACCTGTTTGTTTTTTACCGTTTCAAAATCAAACCGGATGGAACAGGAAGCCATTAGCTGCAAAGTATTCTCAACCAGATGGGGGAACAGGGCATACTTTCTCCGGATTTCATCCGGAGAAACCAGGTATTCATCCTCTCCGGCAATCTGCCGAACGGTAAGCTTCGACAGCAGGGTGTTCTGATCAATGGCCCTCAGGTTTGTATGCAGAAAAAAATCCCCCGGGCCGGAGAGCGTAACAGGAAGCCTGGCTACCAGACGCGAGACCACCTTTTTAGTTATTGGCCATACCAGCCGGGTTACTTCGGCAGGCATTACTCCGATATACTCATTTTCGCGCAGATCATCATAAAAAGACGACAGGGGATAAACCACATACACATCATCCAGCAACGGCGGCCGTTCAGGAAAAGGTTCCCCGGAAGCATTGTGATGGCTCAGAAAATCGTTCAATACACGATATCCATTGTTGTTGCGTGCTATACCTATATATAACAGTTGATGCAACTGGTTGCGGAACTCAATGCCGGCCACCGGGTGTATGCCATGATTGCTGCAGGCTCTGACAAAATCGACCATCCCTGTGGTATTGTTGATATCGGCAAGGGCAAGGCGGTCGATACCCAGCCGGGCCGCCTGTTCAACCAGGCTTTCTACCGGCATTGTACCGTACCGCAAGCTATACCAGGAATGGCAGTTCATAAACATATTGTATCTCCCAGCATTTTTAACGAACCATCCAGTCAAGAATCCCGCTGTGCTCAGGCACAGATTTTTTCTTCAACAGAGGGTATCATGGCTCCGGCAGGTGGTACAAAAGAAGGCTCACCGGAAAGGCTTTCAGCTACCAGAAAAGGTTTGGGATTCTCGGTTACAAGAAATCCCTTGTATCCGCAGCGTTTCATTTCTCCGGCAGCCCAGTTGACAAGAGAATCATAACTGCATTCGGCCAACGGGGCAGGAACTGTTCCCCGGAACCAACCACGGCCTTCAAGAGAGAAAAAGACATATACAGCATTCATTTTGATTAAATTTTAATCATTTTGATGATTATAATTTAATCATTTTTTATAATAAAAACAAAAAAAGATTGCTTGGATCAGGACTCCTGATTAATCGTGCAGAATCTGTCCCGAAAGCCTCAATCGTCTTTTTCTATGAGGCAATCTTAGATTTCGGATCCGGAATTATTGTGAAGGCTAAACTCCACATTGCGCATTGGAAATAGTATGATTTCCCCAAAGGGAGGATTTTGTTTCGCTTCTTCGGAGCTAAATCGGAAACTTTCCTTCATTACCAACGCACTACGCATTAGTTCGCTTCCGCTTCTGATGGGTAATCCGGCCTAAACTGATTCCAGCCATTTCCAGGAAGGGACAACCTTGATTTTTCTATTACCTACAGAAAATTCGTCTTCCTGATCTAAAGTAACAATAATTCCTTCCTTATGGTTGATAAAATCCATAGCCTCAAGCAGTCCGTTGATTTCGCGGTCTTTATTATCGGGATTCAGATCAGAACACACCTGCAATACCAATACAGGAGCGTTTGATTGATGAACAATGAAATCGCATTCATATTTTTGCCGGAAATAACTGATAGTTCTTCCCTTACGGACCAGATGCAAAAAGATGCTGTTTTCAAACAGGCGACCCGTATCGTGAGAAAAACTCAATGAATTGGAACGGGCAAATGCTGTATCGATTGTATAAATCTTTCTGGGGCTGACCATTACACTGCGAACTGACCAGCTGAAACGGGGAACGGGAAAAAACAAATAACTGTCTTCAAACCAGTTCACATAATCAGAAACAGAATTGGCAGAACCGAATTGAAGTAGAGATATTTTTCATCCGTTTTTTCGGCTATTTGTTTCAGGAGGGTGCTTTTACCGCAGCGCCGTACACCA
>JAAYUG010000179.1 GCA_012517825.1 Bacteroidales bacterium
GCGGTAACTGTTTACCGTCTGGCCCATGCCTTGCATGAACTTGGTGTTCCGGTTATGCCGCGTATGATGACGGAATATGCCCATTCACGTACCGGCATCGACATCCACCCTGCAGCCCGCATCGGCAGGAAATTTTTCATTGATCACGGCACCGGAGTTGTCATCGGAGAAACTACAGAAATTGGTGAAGATGTAAAAATCTATCAGGGGGTTACCCTCGGAGCACTGCATGTTGATAAAAAACTCAGCGACCGGAAACGGCATCCGACCATAGGTGACAGAGTAATTATCTATGCCGGCAGCACCATCCTTGGAGGAACTACTGTGATTGGCCATGATTCCATCATCGGAGGGAATGTATGGCTTACGTCAAGTGTTGACCCGTACACAGTAGTATACAGAAAACCAAAAGTAATGTACCGTAACCAGAAGGGATTTTCTGAACCTATTGACTGGGTTATTTGATAATAACAAGGAAATATACTATGAAAATTGAAGCTACCTTAAACACTCTTTTGGTCTGCCGATTTTGTTGTACCGGCCTCAGGTTGCCGGTATACTGAAAAACATTCAACAATTTTTACCCAATCTGTGTTTTCCTGGCACAGAAGCAGAAATTCAAACGATATGATTCTTACAAAACAAAAAAACAGTTATGAAAGCACAAACGATACTTGATACCATAGGTAATACCCCCCATGTTCGCATCAACCGGCTGTATGAAAAGGGATATGAAGTATGGATGAAACTGGAAAGGGGAAATCCGGGAGGAAGTATTAAGGACAGAATTGCACTCTCCATGGTAGAAGATGCAGAAAAGAAAGGCATCCTAACTCCCGGTGCGGTGATTATTGAGCCAACTTCAGGCAATACGGGAATAGGATTAGCCATGGTTGCCGCTGTTAAGGGGTACCGTCTTATTCTGGTGATGCCGGAATCAATGTCAGTGGAGCGAAGACGCATCATGGCCGTTTATGGTGCGGAATTTGAACTGACGCCCCGGGAAAAAGGGATGCCGGGAGCCATAGCCCGGGCAAAAGAACTGGCACTGGCCATTCCTGGCGCATGGATTCCTTCGCAGTTTGACAATGAATCCAATATCCGCATCCATAAAGAAACCACCGCCCGCGAAATTCTGGCAGATTTCCCTGACGGTTTCGATGTGCTCATTACCGGGGTCGGAACCGGTGGCCATATAACCGGCGTTGGTGAAGTGCTGAAAAGGAAATTCCCTGCTCTCAAAGTATTTGCCGTGGAACCTGAATTGTCGCCCGTCATCAGCGGAGGTTCGCCTGCACCACATCCCATTCAGGGTATCGGAGCAGGTTTTATTCCGCAGAATCTTCACCGGGAAATCCTCGATGGTGTAATTACCGTGTCAAAAGAAGAGGCATTTGAGTTTGCCCGGCGCGCTGCCAGGGAAGAAGGCATCTTTATCGGCATATCCTCCGGGGCCTCTTTGGCGGCCGTAAACAAAAAACTGAAAGAATTCAGCAAGGGCACCCGTATCCTTACTTTCTGCTACGATACCGGAGAACGGTATCTTTCAATCGATGGGCTTTTCTGAATCTTCCGGGTTCGGGATTCTGAACTGACAAAACGGAAAGGGAGAAACTGCTTCTCCCTTATTCTTTACCATTTTCCTGACACTTCAGAACCACCGATTTTTCGTATTTTAGTGCCCTGAAAGACATCCAGCGTATGAAGATTGCAGTCGATTTTGACGGAACAATCGTTGAAAACAAATTCCCCGGCATCGGCAGGGAGAAGATATTTGCCTTCCGTACCCTTCGGGAGCTTCAGAGACAGGGACATCAGATTATCCTCTGGACCTTCCGTACCGGAAAACAGCTCGAAGAAGCCGTCGAATTCTGCCGCAGGCATGGAGTTGAATTTTATGCCGTCAATAAAAGTTTTCCCGAAGAAGTATTTGATGAAACCGTTTCGAGGAAAATCGATGCCGATATTTTTATCGATGACCGCAACCTGGGTGGCTTCCCGGGCTGGGGAGAGGCATGGCAGATTATTACGGGAAATGGTAGCCGCGGTCAGACAGAGTATCCGTATCAACCTATGCCCTTCTGGAAAAAGATTCTTCTTCGGCTAAGCAAATGGTAAACCTATATTCACTATTTATGATCAGTCGCATTCAATTTCTCGCAGCATTGTTACTGCTTCCGCTTTTGAATTCCTGTCACGACGGGCCGTCTCGGGTTGTCCCCACAGAAGAACGAAACCAGAAATCTGCTGCCAGAATTTCCATACTGGAACCACTTTCAGGAACCCGATTCACGGAGAAAGAAACGGTTACCATCAAAGCTGTAACTGATACAGGATCTGTGGGATGTGACAGCCTTCAGCTGTTGCAGGGAAACGTCATTCTGGCCACCGGCAAAGGGCCCTCGCTGATGCATACCTGGCAAGCCGGATCGGCAAGGTTCGGAAAAAACCGGCTGTACGTAAGAAGTTACAAAAACGGAACGATTACAGGTTCAGCACAGGTTATGATCATTGTCTTACCCGCTTCCCCTCCCTCAGAAATAAAAGCCGAAGTGGTGCGGAAATATCCTCATGACAGTCTTGCTTATACCCAGGGATTATATTACGAAGACGGTTTTCTTTATGAAAGCACCGGCCAGTACCGACGTTCAAGCCTGCGGAAAGTTGCGCTTACAACAGGCGAAATTCAGCAGTCAGTTAATCTTCCTGACGATGTTTTTGGGGAGGGGCTGGCCGTTTTTGACGGGAAAATACTTCAACTCAGCTGGAAGAATAAGATTGCGTTCCTCTACGACAAGGCTACCTTTCAACTCCTGAAAAAAGTCCAGTATCCTATTGATGAAGGGTGGGGCCTGACCTGGGACGGCAATTTCCTCTGGATGAGTGACGGATCAGAAATCCTCTACAGAATGGACCCTGAAACTTTTGCCGAGGCAGGCGAAACAGAAGTATATGATCACCAGGGAGCAGTGCCGCAACTTAATGAGCTTGAATATATTAATGGTAAAATTTTCGCCAATGTTTACGGGAAAGGTTTTATTGTAATCATTGACCCTGAGACCGGACGTGTGGATGGGAAAATCGATCTTGGCTGGCTTATACCTGAACGGTATAAAGGCAATTACGACAAGGTACTGAACGGGATTGCATGGAACCCGGCCAACGGACACCTTTTTGTTACAGGAAAGGAATGGCCATATATATATGAAGTAAGGCTTTCCAAACAAGTGAAGTAGCAGAATCCCATTGCTTCGAATTCCAGGTTCAGCGTCTGCTTCGGGATAACTGATATTTCAGGGGACAATAACCCTCAGGGCTGATGGAACCACTTCGAAACGAAACGGACTTGTACCGAGGGACTCTCCGTCAGCTTCCAGATTGACCGGCGGATTGGACGTAACCTCAATGGAACGTGTTCTGAAAATTTCCACTTTTTTATTGCGCTCAATTTGTCCGTTAAACAACAGTGGGAGGTTTCGTATGACTTCCCATTTTCCTATTTTCCGTATCAGGGTTACATCCAGAAGGCCGTCGTCGGCTATGGCATAGGGAACCGTAATCATACCACCCCCGTTGTACTTTCCGATGCCAATACTAATGTCAAAATACTCTCCCTTGCGCTCCCTGTCTTCGGCAATGATTTGAAAACGGGTACTCCGGTAGGAAAAGAGGGTGGTAAGAAGATACCAAATGTAGATCATGGAACTGCTATGGCCTTTCATTTTCTCCCGGTTGGTTCTTTTAACCACCTCAGCGTCAAATCCAATACCAGCCAGATTGACAAAAAACCGTTCAGCGGAGTTTCCGTTGGTCCCGAAAGTGACCTTACAGACATCCTGAAGGCGGGTCTTTTTTTCCTTCAGAACCCTTACAGCGCCGGCGAAACTGGCGGGAACAGAAAACATACGTGCCCAGTCATTTCCTGTTCCAACCGTAATCATGCCAAGATTGATTTCAGTCGCAGGGCGTTTTTGCTGACGGAGAATCCCATTGGCTACTTCATTCAGTGTTCCGTCACCACCTACCGCAACAATATCTCTGTATCCCTTGGCAATTCCTTCTTCTGCCAGGCTGATAGCATGCAGGGGAGCTTCGGTGAGCACCGGATCAAACGGAATCCCCTCTTTTTGAAGCAGTTTTTTTATCCCGGGCCATTCATGTTCGCCCCGCCGTCCACCTGCATTGGGATTGACAATAACCAGCCAGTTTCTTTCAGTCACCTTGGTTTTAATTTTGGCCGAAAAATAGTTTTTTTTCATTAGAAAATCTGAAAAGCGGTGTTCTATGTTTTTTGTTATTTTTGCTTGTTAATAACCTGTTGGCAATTCAGGATCCAAATGTTTACAATTCCATATGATTCAACATTTGCCAATGGGGATTAAAGTAGTATTTTTGGGGTTCCAAAATTCATTATAATGGGAAAAGTAATAGCTATTGCCAATCAGAAAGGCGGAGTAGGAAAAACAACGACTGCCATAAACCTGGCTGCCAGTTTCGCTGTTCTGGAGAAGAAAGTTTTGCTGATTGATGCTGATCCTCAGGCAAATGCAACTTCAGGTTCAGGTTTCGACGTACGGAATGTCAAAACAGGTATTTACGAATGCCTGATTGATGAGCAGGATCCCCGCGCAGCCGTTTTGCACACTGAGATTGAAGGTTTCGACCTGATTCCTTCCCATATCGATCTGGTTGGTGCTGAAATTGAAATGCTGAATATGCCCAACCGGGAAAAAATACTGAAGGGTGTTGTAGCCAAAATCAAGGATGATTATGACTTTGTCCTTATTGATTGTTCTCCTTCGCTGGGATTGATTACCGTCAATGCCCTTACGGCAGCCGATTCGGTTCTGATACCGGTGCAATGTGAATATTTTGCTCTGGAAGGGCTGGGTAAACTGCTGAATACCATAAAGATAATTCAGGGCAGGCTTAATCCTGAGCTGCAGATCGAAGGATTTCTCCTTACCATGTATGACCCCAGGCTGCGCCTTTCAAACCAGGTGGTTGAAGAGGTGAAAAAGCATTTTCAGGATATGGTTTTCGATACCATTGTTCAGCGAAATATTAAACTGAGCGAATCGCCCAGTTTCGGCAAACCAGTTATTACCTATGATGCTGAATCAAAGGGAGCTATTAACCATCTCAATCTTGCCCGCGAAATTATGCAGAAGAATGAGATGACCCTGATGAGTAATGCAGAAAAAGTTATCGGATAGGCATAATAAAACGATGTTCCATGGCAGCAAAAAAGAATGCTCTTGGTCGTGGTCTTGGTGCTCTGATTGATTCCGAAGAGGAAAAGGAACAAATTGTCCGGTCGGTTGCCGGGATTACTGAAATTCCTGTTGATCAGATTGAAACAAACCCATTTCAGCCCCGTACAGGCATGGATGAGGAATCGCTGGCTGACCTGGCCTCTTCCATTGCCAAGCTGGGTATCATTCAGCCGATAACCGTCAGGGAACTGGGTGAAAACAGATACCAGATCATCACCGGAGAACGGCGCTGGAGGGCGGCAAAAATGGCCGGTCTTGAAACAATTCCTGCCTATGTACGGAAAGCCGATGACCAGGGAATGCTTGAAATGGCCCTGGTGGAAAACATTCAGCGCGAGGATCTTAATGCCATCGAAGTGGCTATTAGCTACCAGCGGCTGATTGAAGAATGTAAGCTTACACAGGAAATGCTGAGTGAGCGGGTCGGTAAAAACAGGGCTACTATATCGAATTATCTCCGTTTGCTTAAACTTCCGGCCGAAATACAGCTTGGGCTCAGGGAAAACCGCCTTTCCATGGGGCATGCCCGCGCACTGATAACCCTGGAAGATCAGGAAATCCTTATGAAAATTTATAACAAAATCATTCATGAGGACCTTTCTGTCCGTAAAACGGAAGCACTCGTAAAAAAACTCACGGAAGCCAAACCTTCTGAAGAACAACCGGAAGAAGTTCCCGCCGCCTACCATGACCTTCAGGAACATTTGTCGCGTTTCTTTGAAATACCGGTTGAATTCAAACGGAGCAATAAAGGAAACGGCCGAATCGTTCTTCACTTCCGTAATGACGAGGAACTTGAAAAAATTATCGCTATCCTTGATCGTCTTAACCGTTAAAAACGGCAAAGACCTGTTTCACTTCACCTTTTACCGGAAGAAATACACATTGTTGAAGCCCGTTGTTTTTTTCATTTCGTTCCTGGTTCTTGCCGGAAATTTCCCCGGTTTGGAAGCATCCCTTATTGCCCAGGATACGGTTCCCCGGGCAACAACTGATTCGGTTCTCTTCCGTCATTCCCCCCGGCGGGCCATGATGCTGTCTGCCGCATTCCCTGGTCTCGGGCAGATTTATAACCGCAAATACTGGAAAGCGCCCCTGGTATACATCGGATTTGGCACCCTGGCATATTTTGTTGATTTTAATAATAAGAAGTACCAGCATTTTAAGAAAGCCTACCTTTATAAAATCGACGGAGACCCTTCTACGGTTGATATGTATGAGCAATATACCGAACAGTCGGTACAAAATGCTATGAACACTTACCGAAGATGGCGCGATATGAACCTGCTGGGAACAGCTGGTTTTTATGTTATACAGATTATTGATGCAACCGTTGATGCTTACCTGTTCGAATATGATATCACCCCTGACCTTACCATGCATATTGTTCCTGATTTCAGACAAATTGATTATCTTGCAGCCCGCAGTGCAGGCATACGAATCGTGTTTAACTGGAAATGATGAAACACCCATGTTTTGCAAACACAAATACCTGTGAACAAAAATCAAATCATGGGTATTCCCCGGCTTTGGCGGGGCAGGCTATTCGACCTTTGAAAATAAATTTTGTTCGGATGAAAAAAAGAGGTCTTTTAATTGTTTTTGCTGTTTTGTTTCCCTGGCTGGCGTTTGCCGGACTGCCTGGACGGGATACAGCCGATGTTGACATTCCCGATACCGTTCTCAATCTGGATGCCAACCTCGACAGTATGCTCAACCTTTGGTATGCAGGGCATTATCAGTCAATCGAAAATTTGAGTGAGATTGATACCACCGTTGTTGATTCCCTCATCTCTTCGCTTCCGGACTCAGTTATCATTAACCGTCTGGCGCAGATTCCTTCTGTAGTTCCGCTGGCCTACAATCACATTGTACGCCGCTACATTGAAATGTACAGCCGCAAACGGAAGGATCTTATGGCTGTCATGCTGGGCTTATCAGAATACTATTTCCCTCTGTTTGAACAGATACTCGACTATCATCAGCTGCCCACCGAGCTGAAATATATGACGGTTATTGAATCGGCGTTAAACCCTCGTGCCTACAGCCGGGCACGTGCAGTTGGTTTATGGCAGTTCATGTATGGAACCGGTAAAAAGTATGGCCTTACCATCAATTCGCTTGTTGACGAAAGAATGGACCCTTATAAATCGACCATTGCTGCCTGCCGTTTCATGTCAGATTTATACAGCATTTTCAAAGACTGGACCCTGGTAATTGCAGCATACAACTGCGGGCCTGCCAACGTAAACAAGGCCATACGAAGAGCCGGAGGCAAGACAAATTACTGGGAAATTTATTATTATCTTCCCCGTGAAACCAGAGGATATGTACCTGCATTTATTGCTGCCACCTATGTTATGAATTATGCCCGTGAGCATAACATAACCCCTGTAAAGCCTGAATTACCTCTTCCTCTGGATACCATTATGGTTACCAAACCCCTGCATCTTGGACAGGTGGCCGAAGTACTCAACATACCCATCAAAGCGGTACGTGACCTGAATCCCCAATACTTCCGCGACATTGTGCCTGCCTACGAGAAGCCTTTCCCCCTTACACTGCCCATGTCGGATACTTATCGTTTCATTGATGTGGAAGACAGCATTTACACCTATAAGGATTCTGTTTTCTTTAACGCGAAACTGGTAAATTACCCGGCTTCAAGGATAAAAGGATATATTCCAGGCCCACCGGATAATAGTTCTACGGTGTATTACAGAGTTCGTTCAGGCGACAACCTGGGATCAATTGCCATGCGATACAATGTGCGGGTCTCAGACCTGATGTACTGGAACGGACTTCATAACAGCCGAATCCGTGCAGGCCAGCGGCTGGTCATCTATATGTCTAGAAAAAAAGCCAGCCATTATGCATCTTCCGAAAAAACAACTCCTTCCCAGCCGGCAATCGGAACGGCCACCAGTGAGGAAGGCTTTATACTATATACCGTTCGGCAGGGAGATACCCTCTGGGATATTGCAAAACTTTATCCGGGGATCTCAACCGATGATATCCTCCAGTGGAACAACCTCAGCGATCCTTCCAAACTCAAACCGGGACAGGTTATTAAAATAAA
>JAAYUG010000180.1 GCA_012517825.1 Bacteroidales bacterium
AATAAAATCACCATTTGATGTTTTGTAATTTTTTTGGTAGATTTGTTTCAGGGACGTAAGCAATTCAAATGCTGAAAAATGAAAAAAAAGTGCACAATGCATTCCAATTTGGATGTATAGATGTACCTAAATGGTAATTAATGTGTATATATAAACAAGTTATATGCCATTTTAAAAGAAGACGATGCGAACATTTTTAGACCAACCAGAAGCGACATTTTATCACGTTACGACAGTTGAAAATTGGGTGACAATTCAAACCAATGGATTAAACTCAAATGCCGGACGACTTTTTGTTTCAAGAATTGGAGAACTTCCTGTTCTTCTTGCAATAGCCTTTGAACAATTGCCCGAAATTTATACAACCGAAGAAATTGTTTTCATTAAACTACCTCAATCAAAAAATAATTTCACTGCTGAAGAACTTAGACCTGACAATCAAGCTGGTGTCGAATGGACACAGCCTTTTCAAAATATTATTCTTCGCAAACACATTCCGATTGAAAACATTGAACTGATGATGAAATTGCATTTGGGACAAGAACCACAAAGGACATTTACGATTAACTATTTGACCCGAATTGCAAATGCAGGGCAAGAGAATTATCAAAATCACAGCATTACAGAACGAGCGACTCAAATTAAATATTAAACTATAGAAATATGACAACAATAGAATTTTTACCAATGAATAAATTTTCAGTTTTAAAAGTCATTCAAATAGAAGGGCCAGAATGGAATTGGTTCACTGGATATTTACCATATTTAAGGACTTTCAATCCTAAAGTTTATGATTCACAAAAGGGAGACTTCCTCGATGAGAAAATTCTTGATACAGTGAAACAAACTTTACCAAAATCATTCTTGAGATTCAGCGAAGAAATTCTTTTCAAAGGACAACTTGATGATAGATTAAGGACTTTAGAAGGTGGTTCAAGAAAGAATGTAACTATTCAATTCTTTCCTTTAATTCCTTACGAACAGGCACCAACTATGATAGGCAGACAGTTTAGTGCATACCCTATCGGGTTTGATTTGCGACTTCTTTTAAAAGAAGGTAGTGAAAAGAAACACAATATACTTGACTTTTTTCTATGTAACATACCATTTGACAAAATTGACGACATAGTAAAGACGATTAAACCTATATGACAAAAAGAAAAACGGCATATAACATCATATAAATTTTATTGGGGCGGAATTGCCGATTTTATTGTGCTTGCTTCTAATTTAGCTCTTAACGGCGCGACAGGGGATCGCTTCCAAATCCCCAACAAAACTTATATGTACCGTTATGGGGCATTAAAAAACGCACTAAATTACTGAAACCCGATACAAATTTACTACTCCAGCCTGCATTCACTCAGCAACACAAACGCCCTTTGTTGCCGGTGTTTAAGCCCCTTAATTCATCGGTCCGGAGGGCGAAAAGTGGAATTTCTGATGATAAGATCGGATTCCAGGCCGATTTTTTCGCCGCAGGTAAGCGATTTGTTTCCTCTTATCATATCAATGAGCAGTTCCATGGCTTTCATTCCCATCAGATAACCCGGTCTGCTTATGGTTGTGAGTGCCGGCGATATATACGAGGTAAACGGTTCATCGTTGAAACCTGTTACGGCTATGTCATCAGGGACTGAAAGTCCGGCTTCCTGAAAGACTTTCATAACAGCCATGGCAGAGCAGTCGTCGGTTACCACCACGGCATCAGGGATTGGTTTTAGTTGCAGAAGATGACGTGCCGCTTCCACCGATGTTGAAATGGACATGCTGCCATGAATGATCAGTTCCTTTCGAATAGCCATACGCTTTTTTTTCAGCACGTCAGTATATGCCTGATAACAAATTCTTCCAACGGAATAATATTCCAGGTTGGTGATCAGTGCAATCCTCCGGTAGCCGCAACCAGTCAGAAAATCCATCAGAGATCGCACCGATTTGTAGTTATCCGTAATAACGGCGGCGACATCCATTTCAGGAATATCTCTTTCAACAAAAACCAGGGGAATTCCATTGCCTGAAATCTGCTGATACCTTCTGATGTCAATTGTGTCAATGGCCGGGCATATAACCATGCCTTCAGCCCGTGCCCATACAAAATCATCAATTGCTTTCTGTTCATTGCCTGACTGATCATACGAATAGCTGATCAGCAAATGATAGCCGTGCTCCTGTGCCACGATGTTCATGCCATTCAGTACGGTAGAAAAATAATGATTCACCGGTTCCGGAAGGATAACCCCGATGTACCCTGTTTTATTCTTCAACAGCCCAAGAGCCAGCGGATCAGGTTTGTATTTCCATGACTCTGCCAGTTCTTTCACTTTTCGCCGGGTCTCTTCGCTGACCTCGCCTACGTTGCGCAAGGCCCTTGATACAGTCGAAATGGAAATATTAAGTTCCCGGGCAATGTCTTTCAGGGATGTTCTTCTGCTCATAAAAATATGTTATATAACATAAAAAATATTCCACAAACCTTACCGCAAACCTTTGCGGTAAAATTAATTAAATTATTGATAAATAGAAGGTTGTTGACGCAAACTTTTCTTTATTTTTGAAGCAAAGCTATGCGGCATCGTCATGAAGCCGGAAGAGAAATTCAGGTTGTATACAGGAACATGAGGTCGAAAGGTATGAATATCAGCATGCAGCAATGGACAGAAGAGGTAATGAAAAGCCCCGCCAGAAAAGCCATTCCCATCCTTACGCATCCGGGTATACAACTGATTGGCAGAAAGGTGTCGGATGCCGTTACCAACGGATATGTCCATTACTGTGCTATAAAAAGACTGCAGGAGGAATTTCCTTCAGCCGCTGCAACTACCATCATGGATCTGACCGTGGAGGCGGAAGCATTTGGTTGCCGGATCCGGCTGGAAGAGAATGAAATTCCCGCGGTGGCTCTTCCTGTAATAAATAAGGCAGACGATATCAAAGGCCTGAAAATACCTTCCCTTCTGACAGGAAGAATCCCTGAATACCTGAAAGCAATGCAGCTGTCGGCAGAGAACATCACCGAAAAACCGGTGTTTGGCGGCTGTATAGGTCCGTTTTCCCTGGCCGGAAGACTGATGGGCATGACGGAAATTATGACCGAAATGTTTCTTAATCCTGATGCGGTTTTTTTGTTGCTGGAAAAATGCACTCTTTTCCTTCTCGGATATGCCAGAGCGATTAAAGAAACGGGAGTTCAGGGCATGATTATGGCCGAGCCGGCAGCAGGCTTGCTGGCATCTGATCAGTGCGATGCTTTTTCTTCTTCGTTCATCCGCCGAATTGTTGAATCGGTTCAGGACACGAATTTTCTTTTTATTCTTCACAACTGCGGCAATTCAGGGCAATGCACGGCCAGTATGGTGGAAACGGGAGCCGGGGCACTGCATTTTGGAAATGCCATCGACCTGCAGAAAGCAATCAGGGAGGTTCCTGAACATATTCTGGTAATGGGCAACCTTGATCCGGTTGCTGACTTCTGCATGGCAACACCGGAGGAAATGCTGGAAAAGGCAATCAACCTGCTGGAAAAGGTTGGAAAGAACAGAAACTTCATTCTGTCATCGGGTTGCGATGTGCCACCTCAGGCGCCATTGGCAAATATCCGGGCTTTTTACCGGGCTCTCGAAGAGGTTCCATCGTAATAACAACATCCGGGTGTTTACCAGGTGACGGATCAGATTTCTTTATTTCCCTTTCCAGTGAAGCAGTCCTTGATCATCATAGGCCAGGTCACGCTGATCGATCAGCCATTGGACCACCGACACAACTTTGTCTTCAGCAAACAGATGCGCCGTTTCGTCAACAAGGGCTTTCAGAGTCAGGGGGCCTTGTTCCAGTTTTTCCTTAACAGTTTGTGAAATGCTGTTGAATTCGTAGTTGCTCAGACCAATGGCATTTCTTCGTTCGCATACATCGCACTGCCCGCATCGTTCAACATCCTTTTCTCCGAAGTAATTCAGCAAAAAGACACTCCGGCAGGTAGTTTTTCCTTCAGCATAGGTAATCATTGCATCAAGTCTTTCAATGTACCTTGCTTTCCGCGCTTCATAATTGCTGGTCGAAATAAAGAGAGCTTTATCTTCGAGCCGTTCTTCGGTAAAGACGATAACGGGGTTTGTGCGGCGCGGAATGTAGTGCAGTATTTTCTGCTGCTGAAGCTTGAGAAGGTACTGGTACACATCTTCTCTTGTCATTTTGGCCCGGGAAGCCAGCAGGTTTTCGTCGATGGCAACATACTGGGTAAAAAGACCGCTGTAGGAGCGCAGGATGAGTTTGATGAAACTGTCAAAAGCCTCATTGGCTACCTGGAATTTGTAGAGGTCGTCCCGTTCCACCAGAAAATGCAGTTGGGAAGGCATGTTGAGGTCATCGGTAAGTTCGATGTATCCTTCCTGTTCGAGTACTTTCAGTGCGTTATAGGCAACCAGGCTGTGCAATTGGTATCTTCTGCAGAAGTCGAACAGGTCAAAGTCAAATGCCTGTCCTTTGGCTCCGCCTACCGGAACCTGGAAGTAATTGCCAAGGGCGGTATATACCCTGCGGATGGTTTCCAGTTCAGGAAAGTTTACCGGGATTCGTTTTGTGGCATTGGCCTTGTCGGATGGGTGAAACAGAAGAATGGCCCATGCTTTTTTACCGTCGCGCCCGGCTCTTCCGGCCTCCTGAAAATATGCCTCAGGGCTGTCGGGCAGGTCAAAATGAATTACGAAGCGCACATCGGGTTTATCAATTCCCATTCCGAAAGCATTGGTGGCCACTATAATCCGTATTTTGCCCTGTTTCCACAACATTTCCTTTTCGGTACGGAGCTGATTGGAAAGTCCTGCGTGATAAAAATCGGCTGAAATTCCCTGGTGAATCAGATAGTCGGCAATTTCGCGCGTGCGTTTACGGTTCCTCACATAAATAATTCCCGAACCCTGAATGTTTTTTGCAATGCGCAGAAGGTACTCCTGTTTGTTTTCAACCTGGCGCACCAGGTAAACCAGGTTTTTCCGTTCAAAGCTCATGCGGAGGATATTCTTTTCACGGAAACGGAGCTTTTCCATGATATCCTCGGCTACTTTGGGTGTTGCTGTAGCGGTAAGAGCCAGTATTGGGGCATCGGGCAGAATATCGCGCAGTTCGGCAATCCGCAGGTAGGAAGGCCTGAAATCGTAGCCCCACTGGCTGATGCAGTGGGCTTCATCGACCACAATAAAACTGACCGGCATTTTTTCAACACGGGCGCGGAAGATATCGGTACCCAGCCTTTCAGGGGAACAGTAAAGGAACTTGAAATCGCCGTAAACGGCATTATCGAGGGCAATGTCGATTTCCCTTCGTGTCATTCCTGAATAAACAGCCAGTGCCTTGATTCCTTTTTGTTTCAGTTGTTCAACCTGGTCGCGCATCAGGGCAATGAGCGGGGTTACAACAATGCATATTCCTTCCCTTGCCAGGGCAGGCACCTGGAAGGTAACGGATTTTCCTCCTCCGGTAGGCATCAGGCCCAGGGTGTCATGTCCGCCGGCAACCGACCGGATGATTTCTTCCTGCATGGGCCGGAAGGCCGAATACCCCCAATACTTCAACAAGATGTTACGGAATTGTTCCATTAGCCAGTTTATTAACTTTTTCCGGCCTTGTAAAGTTCATTCAATTCGTTGATACTTTTTTTTGTAATTTGGCACACTCGAATTTAACAAATATTTAGCGATGTCATTTCTCAGAGATAAAGTTACTGACGAAGGTTTAACCTTCGACGATGTGTTGCTGATTCCGTCCTATTCGGAAGTTATGCCGCGTGAGGTTAATATTTCCTCCCGGTTCAGCAGAAATATTCCCCTGAATACTCCGATTATATCGGCGGCAATGGATACTGTTACCGAAGAAAAACTGGCTATAGCCATTGCAAGGGAAGGAGGAATCGGGGTGATTCATAAAAACATGAGCATTGAAGAACAGGCAATGCAGGTGCGCAAGGTTAAGCGTGCCGAGAATGTAATGATTTTTGACCCGATTACCATTCACCCCGAAAATACGGTTTCGGAAGCTCTTAATCTGATGCAGGAATTTAAGATCGGAGGAATTCCCGTTGTAAACAATGAGGATATTCTGATTGGTATTATTACCAACAGGGATCTGCGTTTTGAAACCAATCCGCGACGCCCGGTCGGGGAAGTTATGACCCGCTCCAACATTATTACCACCAACCAGGAGACCAACCTGGAGAAGGCTGCACAGATTCTGCAGAGGCACAAGATAGAAAAACTCCCCATTGTAGATGAAAAAGGGAAGCTAATTGGTCTGATTACCTACAAAGATATTACCAAATCGAAAGACAGGCCCAACGCCTGCAAGGATGGAAAGGGCCGGCTCAGGGTGGCTGCCGCAGTGGGAATAGCTTCCGACACGCCGGAACGTGTTGAGGCACTCAAGAATGCTGATGTGGACGCTGTTGTTATTGACACGGCGCACGGCCATAGCAGGGGAGTCATTGAGATGTTGCGGCTTATCAAGAAAACATGGCCTTCATTGGAAGTTGTTGCCGGTAATATCGGAACGGCAGAGGCAGCAAAAGCTCTTCTTGATGCAGGTGCTGATGCGGTGAAGGTCGGTATAGGCCCTGGTTCCATCTGCACCACCCGAATCATTGCCGGTGTCGGGATTCCCCAGCTTTCGGCCATTTATGAGGTTTACAGGGCCCTCAAAGGTACTGGCATTCCTATCATTGCCGATGGCGGGATACGGTATTCGGGAGATATTGTCAAAGCTCTTGCTGCAGGAGCCGATACGGTTATGGCAGGGAACCTTTTCGCCGGAACGGAAGAGTCTCCGGGTGATACCATTATATACAACGGCCGGAAATATAAATCGTACCGCGGCATGGGATCTATTGAAGCCATGCAGAAAGGTTCAAAAGACAGGTATTTTCAGGATGTGGAAGATGATATTAAAAAACTGGTCCCCGAAGGGATTGAAGCACGTGTGCCTTATAAAGGTACCCTTTCGGAAGTAATCTACCAGCTTATCGGTGGGCTCAGGGCCGGAATGGGTTACTGTGGTGCAGGAAATATTGATGAACTCCACAATGCACGCTTTATACGGATTACCTCTTCCGGCATTATTGAGAGTCATCCCCATGATGTTTCCATTACAAGGGAATCTCCCAATTATAGCCGTGAATACTAAACATTCTTTCCATACCGTTATTTTCTCAAAACCTTTTCTTATGGTGAAGTTCTATCAGTGCGTACTTGCATTTTTTCTGCTACCATGCGCCATTCAGGCTCAGGATGAAATTCTCATGCGGATTCATGGTAAACCCGTTACAAAATCGGAATTTGAAAGAATCTATCATAAGAACAATGCCCAGGAAAATGCATCCGACCCGGCGCAAATACGCGATTATCTTACCCTGTTTGTCAATTTTAAATTAAAGGTAACGGAAGCCGAGCAACTGGGGCTTGATACCCTGGCATCGTTCCGCCAGGAGCTTCAGGGATACCGCGATCAGCTTGCCAGGTCGTACCTGAAAGATACTATTGCCGAAGAGGAATTTGCCCGGCAGGAATATGAACGCATGAAATGGGAAGTGAAGGCGGCGCATATTTTTGTGCGTTTTCCGATTGATGCCGCACCGGAAGATACATTGAAAGCATGGAACAAACTGGCCGAAGCCAGCCGCAGATTAAAGAAAGGGGAACCCTTTGAAAAGGTTGCCCGTGAATTGTCGGAAGATCCATCCACTGCCCCAAATGGAGGGAGCCTCGGTTATTTTACCGCTCTTTCCATGATTTACCCTTTTGAAAATGCGGCCTACAGTCTTCAACCCGGTCAGATTTCCGCTCCGCTTCGCAGTTCGGCAGGGTATCATCTGATCAAACTTTATGAACGTCGCCCCTCAAGAGGGGAGGTTCGTGTGGCCCACATCATGAAAGCCGTGCCCCGTGGAAGCGGCGACTCAGCATTCGTAAAGGCTGAAAAGGAAATTGCGGCGATTTACGATAGTTTACTGGCAGGAAAGGATTTTTCCGAGATGGCTTCCCGATATTCCGACGATAAATATTCGGGCATGCAGGGTGGAGCCTTGCCCTGGTTTGCGGCCGGCCGGATGGTTCCTGAATTCCAGGAAGCAGCATTCGCCCTGCAGAATCCGGGCGAAATAAGCAAACCCATAAGAACCCCTTACGGATACCATATTATTAAACTTCTGGAAAAACGAACCCTGGCCCCTTATGAGGAACTGCGCAGCGCACTTAAAAATCAGATCAGTCAGATGGGCTTTTCCTCCGTAGTGCAGGAAGCTACCAGCAGAAAGCTTAAAGCAGAATATGGTTTTACAGAATATCCCGAAGCCCTGAAAGCATTTTATCAGGTTATTGATTCCAGCTTCCTGAAAAATAAGGAAAAATGGGGGATAGACCATTTCAAAGGGATGAACAGCATTATGTTTACCATAGCAGATGAACGTTATACGCAGCAGGACTTTGCCCGTTTTATACTGGACAGAGGGCAAACCCGCAAACGCTATAACCCCTATTATTTTGTCACAAGTCTGTACAAGGATTTTACCGAAAATATGCTGCAGCAATACCAGAAGAATCATCTTGAAGAAAAATATCCTGAATTCCGGTATCTGATGCAGGAATACCATGATGGAATTCTGCTCTTTGATCTGACCGATAAGGTCGTCTGGTCAAAAGCGGCCACTGATACGGCCGGGCTGGAAGCGTTCTATAAAAAGAATATGAAGAAATACCAGTGGGGCGAGCGGCTTGATGCAGCAATTTATACCTGTAAAGACAGCACAACGGCTCTGAAGGCAATTAAACTGGCACCGCAACGTGAGAAAAAAAGGCTCTCTGCCGAATGGCTTGCGGCAAAAGTTTGTCCTGAAGATACTGCCCGTTCCTGTGTGAAAATTGAAGAACTAAAAGTTGAAAAAGGTGACAATCCGGTAGTGGAAAAAGCCGGATGGTCAACCGGAATTTCCGGCCTCATACCCGACAATGGGAAGGTGGTTTTTGTTGTGAAAAGGAAAATGATACCGCCTTCGCAAAAAACGTTGCAGGAGGCTCGCGGTCTGGTTATTGCCGATTACCAGGATGAACTGGAAAAACGATGGGTAGAGGAATTAAGAGCGAAGTACAAAGTTGAAATCAATGAAGAGGTATTGGGTAAGGTGAAATAGAAATAGCATCTGTATTTACAAAGCAAAGCGGTAACGATTATGGATCGTTCGAAGAATATACTTTCTGAAGCATCAGGTAAAACCTGCGCGGGATTAATGCCTGCCGGGAAACGCATCTGTTTTCTGGTTCTTTTGTTAGCAGTTCTTGCAGGTTGTTCCAGAAGCAGAAAAGATCTTGGCAAACCCGTTGCAATGGTAGGGAGCAAATATCTGTATGAATCACAGCTACCCGCACTGAGCGGCCCCGGCATTTCTGCCCAGGATAGCATCCGTATCCGAAAATCCTATATCGACAAATGGATACGCCGGCAGCTGCTTCTCGAAAAAGCAGAGCAAAACCTCACCAGTGAACAGAAAGACGTAACAGATCAGCTGGAAGAATACAGGGCATCCCTGCTTATTTACAAATATCAGGATATGCTGATGAGACAGCAGATGGATACCATTGTTTCTGAAGATGAAATTCAAAAATATTATACAGAACACAGCGGAAGCTTCATTCTTAATCAGCCTGTCTTCAAAGGGCTTTTCCTGATGCTTCCCCTGAATGCTCCTAACCTGCAGAAAGTGAGGGAATGGACGCGTTCCCCCAATGAAGAAAATATCAAAAACCTCGAAAGCTATTGTTTTCAGTACGCCAGGAAGTATGATTATTTTAATGACCAGTGGACCTATTTTCAGAATCTTTTGCTGCTCGCCCCCGGCCTTAAACTCAATCCGGAGCAGTTTCTGAGGGCATATAAATTCTATGAATACAGCGATTCATTGAATATTTATATGATCGGTATCCGGGATTACCTGCTGCCGGGTGCAGTTTCTCCCCTTGATCTCGTCAGGGATGATATCAGGGCCATTTTGTTGAACCGGCGAAAGCTCGAATTTATAAAAGACCTCGAAAACAAAATTTATAATCAGGCATACGATAAAGCCAAAGTGAAAATTTTTGAAAATAAGTAAACATAATGAAACGATTACTCAGGCGGTTGGTATTTAATGGTGTGGTTTTTCTTTTACCTTATGCAGTCAGCGCACAGTCGTATGTGCTTGACAGGTTGGTGGCAGTGGTTGGGGATGAAATCATTCTTCAGTCGGATATTGAAGGTCAGTATCTTCAGATGAGAGCACAGGGAATGATTCCCGGCCCGGATGCAAAATGTCAGATTTTCGAAAGCCTTCTTGAGCAAAAACTTCTTGTGGCACAGGCAAAAGCCGACAGCATTGAAGTTACCGACAACAGCGTGCAGATTGAACTGGATCAGCGAATGAGCTATTTTGTCAGCATTGTTGGCTCCGAGAAGGCTCTTGAGGAATATTTCGGGAAATCCATTCTCGAGATTAAGGACGACTTCCGGGAACTGATAAGGGAAAAACAGCTGACCGAGAAAATGAAGGACAAGATTACAGGTTCGGTAAAGATTACACCTTCGGAAGTGAAGGAATTTTACCGGAGCCTGCCCAAGGACAGCCTGCCGGTTATCCCGGTGCAGTATGAGGTTCAGCAGATAGTGGTCAATCCTGAAATTCCGGAGGAACTGATACTGGATGTCAAAGACCGTTTGCTCAGTTTGCGGAAACGGATTCTCAACGGCGAAAGTTTTGCCACACTGGCGGTGCTGTATTCAGAGGATAAGGAATCAGCCATGCGGGGAGGAGAAATCGGCTTCATGGCAAAAAGCGACCTGGATCCGGAATATGCCAAAGCCGCATTCAGCCTTAAAGAAAACGGAGTTTCCAGTATTGTGGAATCCGAATTTGGATTTCATATTATTCAACTAATTGAACGCAAAGGCGACAGGGTGAATACCCGGCATATTCTCATGAAACCAAAAGTTCCTGCCGATGCCATTGAAAAAGCAAAAGGGAGGCTTGATACCCTGGCCCGTTACATCAGAAACGATTCCATTTCATTTGAACAGGCAGTTTTTCGCTATACCATGGATGTTAATACGGCATTGAACGGAGGGCTTGTCTTTAATAAACAAACAGGAAGTTCCCTGCTAACCCTTGAGGAATTTACACCCGAAGAAAGAGTATGGCTGGAAAAACTTAAACCAGGCGAAATTTCAGACCCGATTGTTACCAAAAACGATAAACAAAAAACCGTGTTGAAAATAATCAGGCTGAAGAGAAAGGTAGAGGAGCACAAGGCAAACCTGGATATGGATTATGTGATGCTGCAGAATGCCGCCCTCTCCCAGAAGAAAAATAAAATTCTGGAAGATTGGATACGGGAAAAACAAAAAAATACCTTCATTCAGCTCTTCGGACCATTAAAGCAGTGCCAGTTTCATTACAGCGGATGGATAAAAAGCGGTGTTTAAACCAGGCTTTTGTTTGTTTCCGGTCGTTTGTTCTTCTTTTCCTGTTGACCGGACCGGTTTTTCTGCCAGGATGTGGCGTGGCCATGGCACAGCAAACCAGGCAGATTGAAATTCTGCATGCCGAATCAATCGAATTTGACAAAGCCATTGGACCTAATACCCAGCGCCTGATCGGAGACGTTGTCTTTAAACACCAGGAAGTAACCATGAACTGTGACAGCGCCTGGTTTTACGCATCGACCAATAGCCTGGATGCTTTCGGACATATTCACATCCGACAGTCAGATACCCTGAATCTATACGGCGATTTACTGCGCTATGAAGGAAATACCCGTATGGCCCGCATGCGGAACAACGTGCGGCTTATCGATAATCAGACTGTACTTACTACCAATTCACTTGATTATGATCTTAAAAACAGTGTAGGCTTTTATACCGGAAAAGGAAAGATTACCAACGGGGATAATGTTCTGGAAAGTGAAAGAGGGTACTATTTTACCCGTACCAAAAATTTTCATTTCAGCAGGAATGTTCTGATTACCAATCCGGACTATACGATTAACGCAGATACACTCCGTTACAATACAGTTAGCCGCATTGCTTACTTTCATGGCCCGACAAAAATTGTCTCCGACAGCAATACCATTTATTGTGAAAACGGATGGTACGATACCCGGTTTGACAAGGCGCAGTTCAACAGGAATGCCTTTCTGAGTTCGGGTAAACAATGGATTACCGGCGACAGCATGTATTACGACCGCAGGGCCGGATTCGGAAAAGCTATTGCCAATGTATCGGTTTTTGATTCGGTTCAGAAGGTACTTCTGAAAGGGCAATACGGAGAGTACACCGAAAGACCTCAGAATGCCATGCTCACCGACAGCGCCCTTTTTATTCAGATATCAGGGCAGGATTCCCTGTTTGTTCATGCTGATACCCTTCGCTCGGTTGAAGATACGGTAGCACAGACCAAAACACTTTTTGCCTATTACAAAGTTAAAATTTACAAAAGCGATATGCAGGCAAAGTGTGACTCATTGACGTATTCCACTGCCGACAGTACATTCCGTATGTATGGCACTCCTGTTCTCTGGAGCGACGAAAACCAGCTCACATCCACTTTCATCGAAATCAGAACAAGGTCAAACCGGCCTTATCGTATTGATCTTTATCAGACTGCTTTTATCGCTTCCCGGGAGGATTCGTCGAAATTCAATCAGATCAGAGGAAAGAATATGACCGGCTACATTGATGAAGATGGCAAGTTATACCGCATTGATGTTACCGGGAATGGCCAGTCGGTTTATTATACCAAAGACGGCCCCGATATTGTGGGTGTTAACTCTGCTGAAAGCACGGATATGGTTATTTATTTGAAAGACAGAAAAGTACAGCGTATAGCGCTCCTTACCAAACCATCAGGTACCATTTATCCTCCCGGCCAGGCTCCTGAAGAGGAACTGATTCTTAAAGGATTCTCCTGGCTTGAAAAATTCCGCCCCAGGACAAAAGACGATATTTTCTTCTGGTAAGCCACCCGGATTGAGCATCAGGATCGAAGCGAACTAATGCGCAGTGGTTTTGCCTTTGACGCGGGCATTCTGGCAAACCCCGCTGAAACGAAATGAAAGCCGCATGAAAGGCGATTTGTGCATAAGCCCGGAACTTCCTCCAGTTAAAAAAAGAAACAGAACCTTTTGGGGGTTCTGTTGCTTATTCTGTATGTCTTTGATTCCAAAGAAGATATTCTGGCCTGTTGGATATATCAGTATTCGTCCTCGTTGAAAAAGAAATCGTCTTTGCTTGGGTAGTCAGGCCATATATCTTCAATACTTTCGTAAACTTCGCCTTCGTCTTCAATTTCCTGAAGGTTTTCAATGACCTCAAGAGGAGCACCCGAACGGATTGCATAATCAATCAGCTCCTCTTTTGTTGCCGGCCAGGGAGCATCTTCAAGTTTTGATGCCAATTCAAGTGTCCAATACATAGTCTTTCAGTTATTTGCGTTATTATACTTCAGGCTCGTAAAAAGGGTTGCAAATATATAAAAAAATTTACATCAATCACAACTCAGGTTTCCATAGCGTTTCTTTTCCTCCGCAAGTGTATAACAAATATCGTGCAAAAACAAAAAGAAAATCAGCAAGTCTGTTCAGATAGCGAATGATAACATCCTCCACTTCCTCGTTTCCTTCCTGTGCCAGGGCGATAACCCTTCGTTCGGCACGCCGGCAGACATTGCGGACAATGTGGCAGGTTGACGCAAGGGGGTGCCCTCCCGGAAGGATAAAGGATTGTAATGGTTCCAGTGAAGATTCCATCCGGTCAATTTCCTGCTCGAGAAAGAGAATATCGCTTTCATCCACACGCGGCATCCGGACAAGCAGTTCTTTTTCGTCACATGCCAGCCGGGATGCACAGGCCATCAGCCGGTCCTGCACTTTCAGCAACAGGGTCTGGTCATTTGGCAGGGGAACCTGATCATGCAGGAAGCCTATCCATGAAATAAGTTCGTCAACCGTTCCGTATGCTTCCACGCGGACGTTGCTTTTCCACACCTTTTTCCCTCCCACCAGGCTGGTCAGGCCCTTATCTCCTTTTTTTGTATAGATTTTTCCCATGGATCCTTTATTGAGGGGTCTTTCAGGAAGCATTGGACGAGTTGGAATTCTCTGCTGTGACCGGCTCATCAACAACAGGATGTTCATTGATTGTGTCCGATTCAACTTTCCCATCGCGAAGCCTTACTATACGGTGGGCATGACGGGCAATATCTTCTTCGTGCGTAACAAGTATAATGGTGTTTCCCTTCTGATGAATGTCGTGAAAGAGGCTCATGATTTCGATTGAGGTGCGGGAGTCGAGGTTTCCGGTGGGCTCATCAGCCAGTATGATGGAGGGGTGGTTAACCAGTGCTCTGGCAATGGCCACGCGCTGCCTCTGCCCGCCGGAAAGTTCATTGGGCCGGTGGTGCATACGGTCTGCAAGTCCGACGCTGACCATCACTTCTTCGGCACGTTTGATGCGCTCTTCTTTCGAAAATCCGGCATATACCAGAGGAAGCATAACATTTTCCAGAGCGGTATACCGGGGTAACAGATTAAAGGTCTGAAATACAAAACCGATTTCCTTGTTTCTGATTTCAGCCAGTTCACTGTCGGGCTGCTTGCTCACATCTGTTCCGTTCAGAATGTAAGTTCCGCTGGTAGGTGTATCCAAACAACCCAGTATATTCATCAACGTCGATTTCCCTGATCCTGAGGGGCCCATTATGGCAACATAGTCATTTTTGTTGATTTCAAGGGAAACTTCCCGCAAGGCTCTGACGATAATTGTCCCGATGCGGTAGTTTTTTACAATTTTCTCCAGCCTGATTAATGTGCTCATGGTTTCAGATTAGTGAAGCGAAATTAGTCGTTTATATTAACAAAAAAAGAAAAACCGGTCAAAATCTGATCCGGAAATGCTGTTTCCACAAACCGGGCCGGAAAAGCAGAATACCCATTGAAAACAGGTCGAGGCTGACCCTCACTTCCGGCCGGGAAGTCAGTTCTTTCCAGGTAGTATACATTTCTTCCGACCATCGTATATCATCAAGAACAATAACACTTTCAGGATGCATATGGTTCATGATCTTCTCCACAATGCGCATAGTCCCCGAGGCAGAATGGTTTCCGTCAATAAAATATAGGCAGGGAATCGGTTCATCAGGAAAAACCATATGAAAGGTTTCTTCAAACAACCCCACAACTGAATGAATGTTAGTGTTCCCGGTTTTCTCAAAAATGGTCTGAGCCCTCCGGGCCAGCCAGGGATTTCCTTCAACTGTATAGACCGGCACTGAAGGAATTGCCGTGGCAAGATACAATGTTGAAATTCCTGTGCCTGTGCCCCATTCAATAATTCGTTCCGGCCTGGCAAACCTGACAAGCCTCGTAAGCATCCTGCCATAACGGGGAGAGATGGAAGCGGTGCGGACGAAGGTCCTCAGGGTTCGTTCCTTCCGTTTTCGCCTGGAGCCGGCCCCCGGATCAGGACCCGGTATGGGGCTGAAATCGTTCAGAATCTCTCTTCTCACGTTTTCAACAGGTTCAAATTCCCTCCGGTCAGAACAGTCAGTAAACACTTCTTCTGCCATCCTGAAAAGAAAAGGAGAATGAATGCCATGTCCATGGTAGTGGTTCGTTCCCAGACGATACCTGGCAAAATCAATTGACCGCTTGATAAGAAAGGACATTTCCGAAATTTCCTTTTTCGTCATACTATAATTTCACTTTTTAAGGTATGATGGAACCCACATGTCGGTGATTTAATTCCGTTGTGTTTGTGTTTGTAAAACATGCGGGTTTCATTACCTTTAGGGCTGACTCTGGGTTGATCAAATGAACTATGCAGGATTTTCTGGACCAAGATATTAAATTTCTGCCAGGAGTAGGGCCCAAGCGTGCGGAACTTCTCAACAAGGAACTGGGCATTTTCACGTTCAGGGATCTTTTGTATTATTTCCCATACAAATATGTTGACCGGACGCGCTTTTACACCATTCGTGAAATCACCCCGGACTTTCCGATGGTTCAGATCAGGGGTACCTTCGTCAATTTCAGCATGGCCGGTAAAGGAAGCAGCAGAAGACTTATAGGTCTGTTTACTGACAATACCGGAGTTCTTGAGGTAGTATGGTTCAGAGGACTAAAATGGATAACCCAAAGCATTAAACCGGGAAAAGAATATGTTCTGTTTGGAAAACCAACCCTTTTTGCCGGTAAGCTGAATCTGGTCCATCCGGAAATAGAAGATGCTGCTGTGCGGGAAAATCAGGTGAATACCGCTTTGCAGGCATTTTATTCCACCACCGAAAAGCTGAAGGAAAACTTTCTGCCTTCGCGCGCCATTTTGAAACTGCAGAACAGCCTGATCAAAATGGCTTCGGGAAAAATTTCCGAAACACTGCCATCATGGCTGACAGAAAAATACCGCCTCATGCCCCTGTATGATGCCCTGGTTCAGATTCATTTTCCGGAAAATGCAGACCAGCTTGCCAGGGCAAGGTACCGTCTTAAATTTGAGGAATTGTTCTATATCCAGCTGAACATATTGTTGCAGAAAAATCTTCGAAGCAAACGAAAGAACGGATTTGTATTTGCCTCAGTGGGAGAGCATTTCAATACGTTTTATCACCGCCATTTGCCCTTTGAATTAACCGGCGCTCAGAAAAGGGTTCTGAAGGAAATACGAAAAGACCTGGGATCCGGATTTCAGATGAACCGGCTTTTGCAGGGTGACGTGGGAAGCGGCAAAACGCTGGTTGCCCTTATGTCGATGTTGCTTGCCATCGATAACGGTTACCAGGCCTGTCTGATGGCACCGACGGAAATCCTGGCAAACCAGCACTACAAGACGTTGTGCAGGTTTCTGGGCGACATGCCCGTAAATATTGAACTTCTTACCGGATCGACAAAGCCGTCCGACCGAAAACGAATTCATCAGAATCTTCGGAACGGCACCCTGCACATTCTGGTAGGAACCCATGCTCTCATTGAAGAAACGGTGCAGTTCAGTAATCTCGGCCTTGTCATTATTGATGAACAGCACCGTTTTGGCGTAGCCCAGCGCGCCAGGTTATGGGAGAAAAACGTCAGTCCTCCCCATGTCCTGGTGATGACAGCCACGCCAATACCTCGTACCCTGGCTATGACGCTTTACGGAGATCTGGACATTTCAGTGATTGATGAATTTCCGCCGGGGCGTTTACCCGTTAAAACAATTCACCTGAGGGATTCGGCCAGGTTGCGGCTATTCGGTTTCCTGAAAAAGGAAATCGAAAAGGGAAGACAGGTTTTTGTGGTTTATCCCTTGATCAGCGAGTCGGAAAAGATGGATTACAAGGACCTGGAGGATGGATACGAAAGTTTTGTAAGGGCTTTTCCTCCTCCCCAATATTCAGTTGCCTGTATTCACGGCCGCATGAAGTCTGAGGAAAAGGAGGAGACCATGCAATACTTTGCCCGTGGGCAGATCCATATTCTGATTGCGACAACGGTGATAGAAGTGGGTATGGATGTTCCGAATGCCAGTGTGATGGTAATTGAAAGTGCCGAGCGGTTTGGATTGTCGCAGTTGCATCAGTTGCGCGGCCGGGTGGGTAGAGGAAGCGAACAGTCCTACTGCATTCTGGTAACCCGTGATGACCTTCCGGAGGATGCCCTGAAACGGATTGAAATCATGACCCGAACCAATAATGGATTTGAAATTGCTGAAGAGGATCTCAGGCTTCGCGGACCGGGGGATCTGGAAGGCACACGGCAGAGCGGCATACCCTTTGAGCTGAAAATTGCCGACCTGGCACAGGACGGTAAATTGCTTCAGTATGCGAGAGACGTTGCTCTTGACATATTGAGGGAAGACCCTTTGCTGGACCAACCGCGCCACCAGATTCTCAAAGCAGGTATCAGAGCCCAGAACAAAAACAGAGCATACTGGGGCGGAATCAGTTAGAGGTTTTTCTGATTTTTTATTTAAACTAAAAATAAATTAAACAAGGTTCGCTTATTTTTACGTTATAAAACATAACGAAATTCAACTTACTGTATAATTTTGGGCCTTGTCTTTTGGAAGTGAGGTATGGATAATTCCGGTATAATTGAACATGCCGGTGTTGTGAGCAAAATAGAAGGTCACCGCATCACCGTGTCGATTCTGGCACAGTCGGCCTGTGCTGCCTGCGGGGCTAAAAATCTCTGCTATATTGCCGAACAGAAAGAAAAGGAAGTCGAAATAAACGATGATTCCCGAACATATCATGTTGGCGAAAACGTGAGTGTTTTTATGAAACAATCTTCCGGTTTGCGCGCGGTGTGGTATGGTTATTTCATTCCTTTTCTGGTTATGCTGGCGGGTTTGATTTCCGGTAATTACCTTTTTACCAGGGAATGGCAGACCGGGTTATTTGCCATTGGAATTATCATATTATATTATATTTTTCTGTACTTTTTACGGAAACGGATAGCTGAGAAATTCACGTTTTACATTAAAAAACTATAATCAGGGGAATGGGAAGTATAATTCTCTACACGGTTTTATCGCTCAGTGCACTGGCGGCAATTTCTGCAGTAGTTCTGCATTTTGTAGCTCAGAAGTTCAGGGTATATGAAGATCCGAGGATCGACGAGGTTGAACATACCTTACCGGGTGCAAATTGCGGAGGGTGTGGTTTTGCAGGCTGCAGGAATTTTGCCGAGGCTCTTGTAAAGGCCGAGACGCTTGACGGATTGAACTGTCCGGTAGGAGGGGAGAGTGTGATGAAGGAAGTAGCCAGGATACTGGGGAAGGAAGCCGGGGCGCAGGCTCCTCTGGTAGCGGTTGTGCGCTGCAACGGAACGCCTGAATACCGGCCACGCACCAACGTTTATGATGGCGTAAAAAGTTGTGCTGTTGCCCATCTTTTGTATACCGGCGAAGGCGGATGTCCGACCGGATGCCTTGGCTATGGCGATTGCGTCGATGTATGCCAGTTCGATGCCATTCATATGGATCCGGAAACAGGATTACCCGTGGTGACAGATGATAAATGCACGGCCTGCGGAGCCTGTGTGAAAGCCTGCCCCAGAAATATTATCGAGCTGAGGAAGAAAAACAAAAAAGACCGTAAAATCTACATAGCCTGCGTCAATCAGGAAAAAGGTGCTATCTGTATCAAGAACTGCAAGGTGTCATGCATTGCTTGCGGGAAGTGTGTGAAAGTGTGTCCGTTTGATGCGATTACAATGGAAAACAACCTTGCTTACATCGATGCTGAGAAATGCAGGCTTTGCCGTAAATGTGCGCCGGAATGCCCGACTCATGCCATCCTTGAAATCAACTTTCCTCCGCCCAAAGCAGCCGAAACAACAGAAGCCAAGGAACAATCTGCATAAACTATACATAAGTTAAAACAGCCGTGTTGAGAACATTCAAAAAAGGTGGAATTCATCCGGAAGAAAACAAGTTAACTGCCGGTAAGAAAATCCGGGTGCTTCCGGTTCCCGAAATGGTTCATTTGCCGGTAATTCAGCATCTGGGAATGCCGGCCCGCCCGCTTGTAAAGAAAGGTGACAAGGTGAAAACAGGTCAGCTTATTGCGGAAGCTGATGGTTTTGTTTCTGCCAACGTTCATTCACCGGTTTCAGGTACGGTCAGCAAGGTGGACCTGATGATGGATGCCGGTGGTTACCGAAAAATGACCATCAGTATCCAGACCGAAGGCGATGAATGGATGGAAGAAATTGACCGAACTCCCCAGCACAAACCCGATATCAATCTTCAGCCTGAGGAAATCCTGAAGAAAATTGCTGCGGCAGGCATTGTTGGTATGGGAGGGGCAACGTTTCCAACCCATGTTAAGCTGACCATTCCCAGGGGAAGAAAGGCTGAGTCGGTTATCATCAACGGAGTGGAATGCGAGCCATTTCTCACAAGCGACCATGCGCTGATGCTGGAAAAAGGTCCTGAAATTTTTACCGGCATTAAAATCCTCATGAAAGTACTGGGAGTTAATCAGGCTTTTGTGGGTATCGAAGCCAATAAACCCGATGCCATAAAGCTTTTCCGCGACCTGGCTATGCGGCATATTGGCATCTCTGTTGTTCCACTTCGGGTGAAATATCCGCAGGGAGGCGAAAAACAACTGATCAAAGCTGTTACGGGCCGGGAGGTACCGTCAGGGAAACTGCCCATTGATGTTGGAACCGTAGTGGTAAATGTCGGGACTACCTATGCCATATACGAAGCTGTTCAGAAGAACAAACCGCTGATTGAGCGGGTCGTTACGGTTACGGGAAAACAACTGCCAAATGCCGGAAATTTTCTGGTAAGGATTGGTACACCGATTGAAAAACTGATTGAGGCAGCGGGAGGGTTACCACAGAATACCGGCAAGGTACTTTATGGTGGTCCAATGATGGGTAAAGCTCTCCCGTCAACGGATATTCCTGCAGGGAAAGGATGCTCGGGCATACTGGTTATGCCTCTTGAAGAATCCCGGCGTCACGAAATGAAGGTGTGCATTCGTTGCGCCAAATGCGTCCAGGCATGTCCTATGGGGCTGGAACCCTATCTCCTGATGGCCATGAGCGAACGAAGATATTTTGATCGCATGGAAAATGAGAGGGTTATGGATTGCATTGAGTGTGGTTCCTGCAGTTATATATGCCCTTCTGACAGGCCTTTGCTTGATTATATCCGTTTGGGTAAATCTGAGGTTAATAAGATAATTCGTTCAAGAAAATAGAAAATGAATCAGAAACTTATTGTATCCCCATCGCCCCATATTTCGGGTGACTACAGCATCCGCAAACTGATGATGCATGTGGTAATTGCCCTGATTCCTGCCTTTCTGGTATCTGTATGGTTTTTCGGTTATGCGGCCGTTCTGGTTACCGCCATTTCTGTTGCTTCCTGTGTGCTGTTTGAATATATTATACAGCGCTTTGTGATGAAGGTAAAGCCCACCGTTGACGATGGTTCCGCTGTGGTTACCGGTGTGTTACTGGCCTTTAATGTTCCGGCCAACCTTCCTGTATGGATGATTATTCTTGGTGCACTGGTAGCCATTGGAATTGCCAAGATGAGCTTCGGGGGCCTGGGAAACAATCCCTTCAATCCGGCTCTTGTTGCCAGGGTTTTTCTTTTGATTTCCTTCCCGGTTCAGATGACTACCTGGCCTTTGCCAAAGGGATTCGAAACCAGTTATGCCGATGCTGTTACAGGTGCAACACCACTGGGGATTCTGAAAGAAGGGATAAGGAATGGGTCGAGTGTGACGGAGCTGATGCATGCTTCGGCTATGCCCGATTATCAGCAGCTTTTCATTGGCAATATGGGAGGCTCGCTCGGAGAAATAGCCGCCGGAGCCCTGTTGCTTGGTTTTATTTATCTCCTCTGGAAGCGTGTAATTACATGGCACATCCCTGTTACCATCATCCTTACGGTAGCCGCTTTTACTACTATTCTGTGGCTTGTCAATCCCTCACGGTATGCTGATCCGCTTTTCCATCTTTTAACCGGAGGACTTCTTCTGGGAGCAATATATATGGCTACCGACTATGTAACCTCCCCTATGTCTATACCAGGTATGATCATCTATGCTATTGGAATTGGAATTGTGACAGTCGTTATCAGGGTTTGGGGGGCTTATCCCGAAGGAGTATCTTTTGCTATTCTGTTCATGAATGCTTTTGTTCCTTTAATTAACCGCTATATTAAACCAGGGCGTTTTGGAGAGGAGGTGCGTCATGCCTAAACCGGAATCAAACCTCAGAAACATGTTTCTGGCACTCACATTGATTGCCATGCTGATGAGCGGAGCCTTGTCGTTTGTATACCTCAAGACAAAAGATCCTATTGCCAGAACCGATCAGGTAAAAAGGGAGAAAGCGATTCGGGAAGCAATTCCTCCGTTTGACTCCCTCGTTGTAATTAAGGAACCGGTAAGTGAAGGTGATACATTAACAGCTTCCCTGGGATTTGCAGGAGATACCTTGACCGGCATTGTGGTGGAAACATACACAACAAAGGGATTCAGCGGATTGATCAAGTTCGTGGTCGGTTTTACCCCCGATGGCCGGATCAACAATTTAACGGGGTTTGCTCATAAGGAAACCCCCGGACTTGGCACCAAAATGTCTGAACCCAAATTCAGAAATCAGTTTCTTGGGAAAAACCCAGAAACCTTTAAGCTGAAAGTAAAAAAGGACGGAGGAGATGTGGATGCTATCTCAGCGGCAACAATAACGAGCAGGGCAGTATGCGATGGGATATCAAAAGCATGGGTGGTTTTCGGAAAAATCCGGAAGGGTTTGCAGTCCCATGAGGTCGATTCCGTCTCAGCCGCAACGCACACAGGTGAAATGACAAAGCAATAACAGACGAACCTGAAATTTACTGAGAAATGAGCAAGCTTTCCTACTTCACGAACGGATTACTTAAGGAAAATCCCACCTTTGTAATGGTACTGGGTACCTGTCCCACCCTGGCGGTTACTACCTCTGCCTTCAACGGAATAGGTATGGGACTGGCTACAACCTTTGTACTTACTTCGTCGAACCTGCTAATTTCCTTACTGCGGAATCTGATTCCCGATAAGGTGCGGATTCCTTCTTTCATTGTGATTATTGCCACCTTTGTTACCATTGTTGATCTGGTAATGAAAGCATTTGTTCCCGATCTTTATCAGGCGCTCGGTATTTTTATTCCTCTGATTGTCGTCAACTGCATCATTATGGGAAGGGCTGAAGCTTTTGCCCAGAAAAACACTCCTGTACCGGCCATTCTTGACGGACTGGGCATGGGGGTTGGATTTACTGTTGCTCTTACTTTGCTTGCTTCGATCAGGGAAATTCTCGGAAACGGCTCCATATTCAATATAAAGCTTGTTTCGGAAAGCGCCAGCACCATACTCATTTTCATTCTTGCACCCGGTGCTTTTATAACCTATGGCTATATGGTGGCGCTGGTCAATATCATAAAGAAAAAATTGTCACTTTAATCAATTACAGCTGCATATGGAATACGTAATTATTGTCATAGCTGCCCTGCTGGTAAACAATGTGGTACTTACCCAGTTTCTCGGAATCTGTCCGTTTCTCGGAGTATCGGGTAAAATCAATACATCGGTGGGCATGGGAGCTGCCGTAATTTTCGTTATGTCATTGGCCAATCTGGTTACCTACCTGGTTCAGCAATATCTTCTGATTCCCCTGCATATTGAGTTTATGCAGACGATCAGTTTCATTCTGGTCATCGCTTTTCTTGTACAGGTGGTTGAAATCATTCTGAAAAAGGTAAACCCTTCATTATACCAGGCTCTGGGCATTTATCTGCCACTCATTACAACCAACTGTGCTGTGCTGGGTGTTACCCTGCTGGCTATTAAGAAAAATTTCAATCTTCTGGAAAGCGTAGTTTACGGAGCATCCATGGCAGCCGGTTTTACCTTTGCTCTTATACTTATGGCGGGTATCAGGGAACAACTCGATTTGCTGAATGTGCCCAGAGCAATGAAAGGTTTCCCGATTTCGCTTCTGCTGGCGGGACTGCTGGCTATGGCTTTCTGGGGATTTTCCGGTATCGTTTAGTACCTCCGGATTTTTTGTGCTCAGTTTTTCATACTCACAGGCTGTCCTGTTGTTTCGAGCACGTTATACCATAATTCACTTTCAAGGGATATTTTTTTACGTTTCTTTACGGCCACGGGTATTGGCAAAACAGTGAATTCGTTATTCCAGTGTCCTACCACAAATCCGCTTTTACCTGCCATAGCCGCATGAACCGCATTCTGTGATAACTGCAGGCAGAATTTGCTGTCGTTTGCATTGGCCGGTGCGGAACGGATAATGTAGCTTGGATCGATGTATTTCAGGGTATAGGGGAATTTCTTATGGTCAAATTCTTCCTGAATCTTTTCCTTAAGAAACAATCCGATGTCTTTATGAAGGATGTTGCCGGAGGCATCCTTCTTAACCGTACTGTCTTCAAACAGGTGTTGGCCGGCTCCTTCGGCTACGACCACCAGCGCATGGTGTCGTTCTTCCAGACGTTTTCTGAGGACTTTCAGAAACCCTCTTCCTCCGTATAAATCAAAATCGAGTTCCGGTATAAGAACAAAATTGACTTCCTGGTTGGAAAGGGCTGCATTGGCGGCAATAAAGCCTGAATCCCTTCCCATCAGCTTAATGAGGGCTATCCCGTTGTAAGCACCGGTTGCTTCGTTATGGGCCGACCGGATGATGTCATTGGCTATGGAGGAAGCAGTTTCAAAACCAAAAGAACGGTCAATCAGTTCAATGTCATTATCAATCGTTTTCGGTATGCCTCCCACGGAAATTTTGAGACCTCTTTTTTTGATTTCTTCATAAATAGCCTGGGCACCCCGTAATGTTCCGTCACCTCCGATAGTGAAAAGGATATTAACATTCATAATCTCGAGAGCGTCCACAATTTCTTCCGTGCTCTGCTCTCCGCGGGAAGAGCCCAGGATGGTCCCTCCGGAAAGGTGAATATTTTCCACAATATCGGGAGTCAGTTCAATAAACGGATGGTTGTAACTGGAAATGAATCCTTCATAGCCATATTGTATTCCGATAATTCGTTTAACGCCATAGCGGTACCATAATGTCATGACCAGTCCGCGTATTACATTGTTCAGTCCCGGGCAAAGCCCGCCGCAGGTAACAATGGCAGCTTTGGTTTTGGCAGGTTCGAAAAATAAAAATTCCCTGGGGCCTGCCTTTTCGAACGATATGGGTTCTGTGCCGGAAGTGGCGCATGCCTGAAAATTTTTCAGAGTGGCATCCATCAGAATACGGTCTTCGTCCGTTACAAAATCATAGACTCCATCTCCTGCTGATTTGGAAAGATTAAGAGGCGACCTGACCAGGCGTTTCCCCAAAACGGGAACTTCATATTCGGGATGCATAGCGTTGGAATTTAGCAGATAGACAATCGGATTACTTTGCATGTTTCATGCGGGCATATACCGCCGCACCTACCATGCCGGCATTGTTCTTCAGCTCAGCCAAAACTACCGGTGTGCGAACAGTGAGGAATTTTCTGAAGGACTCTTCTTTCTTGCTGATGCCTCCGCCAATAATAAAACAATCGGGCCAGAAGAGATTTTCCATGTATTCCAGATACATATTGAAGCGAGGTGTCCAGGAAGCCCAGTCAAGGTCTTCATTTTTCCGTACTGCATCCGAAGCAAACCGCTCCGCTTCCTGCCCGTTGGGAAGGTAAATATGCCCGAGTTCGGTGTTGGGTAGCAGCTTTCTGCCCGTAAAAATAACTGTGCCGATTCCTGTTCCCACCGTAATAAGGATGACTACTCCGTTCTGCTTTTTTCCGGCACCAAATTTCATTTCGGCAATACCTGCCGCATCCGCGTCATTAACTGTATATACCTTGCATTTGGAAACCGATGAAAACAATTTATCAACGTTGGTGCCAATAAAGGTCTTGTCAATATTGGCGGCGGTGCATGCAATTCCATTCCGTATGGCGGCAGGAAAACCACATCCGACAATGCCTTTCCATTTAAAGTGCTTTACCAGCTGATAGATGACATCCGCAACTGCGTCAGGTGTTGCCGGCAAAGGCGTGACAATGCGGTGCCTGTCAGTGACCATTTTCCCTGTCTTTGTGTCGATGATGGCACCCTTTATTCCTGATCCTCCGACATCAATTCCCAAAACTTTTCGGTCGTTCATGCAAAGCAATTTTTAGTGAATGAAAAGAGAAAAAGCATTATCCTGGCTCAAACAGAAACAACATTTTCACCAGTTTAAAGTAAATAAAAATTCTTCAATTAACAGATTGGTATATGAATAAATTCACTCTGACAGGCAGAATATGAGTCACAAAAAATCTGCGAACCAATTGTATTCACCGGGATTTTCACAATTCAGGAAAGGACCTGAGAGAAGGTTGTTGGTAATCTATTGTAATGATTTATAATTTTTTACATAACTTCGTACTATCAATCCTAATAACCATAATATGGGAACACAACCAGCCCCTTCATCAACCGGCGGAAAATCTTCAGCCGGCTGGATTATTGCTGTTGTTGTCATCATACTTGCAGCAGCCAGTCTCATAGTTTTCAGGCACCAGGTTGTGCCGGGGGTTAAATCGGTATTTGCCCGGTTTTTCCACAAGAAGCCTCCGGTTGAAATTTCGGTGCAGGATACGGTACCTTCTCCGGTTGCAGAACCCCTGCCGGTTCAGCAGACTCTTCCTCCTGCCAGGAAGTATTATATAATTGTGGCATCGTTCCGTAACGAAAGCAATGCTGATAAATACGTGCAGTTTCTTCAGCAAAAGGGATATGAATCAACCAAAATTCCCCGAACAAGGAAAAATATGTACGCCGTGAGCTGCACTTCCTATACTACCCAGAAAGAAGCTCTTGACAACCTGAATCATTACAGGAACACTGTTAATGCCAGGGCCTGGGTGCTGGGTTATTAGAACTTTTTCTATTGTCGTTATTTGGTTTGCACCGGCAGGAAAACGTTCGATACCATTTTCTTTCCCCTTACCCTTTCGGGAAAAAACACATCAGGATGGTATGCATCGCTGATATAAAGGCTGGTTTGGTTGCAGTAGAAAGGGCTTCCGGGTATTCCTGAATTTCCGGTAGGAATAACAGTAAGCGAATTATCCCAGTTGGAAAGGTCGAATATATGCCTTTCCGATGCTCCATGGTTTGCGGTAAATGGTGTTCCGAAGGAGTAGGAATAGGGCCGGACAGTGTGGAAGCTCCCACCGATGCGGAAAGGACCCCGGTTCAGCCTGAAAAGTTTATCCAGAAGAGCCACTTTTCCCAGGGGATGTGCCAGCGTAAGCGTATGAACTTCGCCCCATTTCCACCTGCTGATATCATCGCCCAGCATATTGCGGAGGGAGTCAACAGACTGATGAAATGCTAACCGTATGATATCTGACAAGGTTTCTTTCCGGTCAGGTGTATTCACATTGTCACACCATGCGGAACAGGGATTCCTCCAAATAGCATACACGGCAAATTTGGGCATTGACGATTCCTCATAATATTTTCTGAACAGGGTGTCGCCCATTTCATCGGCCAGCAAAAGCCTGAACAGATGCTGGTACAGGGTTTCAAAGACCAGGGGAGCAGTCTGGTCAGCCCGCATGGTTCCATCCCATCTTGTTAACGTATCGAGGATCTGTTTTTCCAGGGCAGAAAGGTTTTCGGCCTGACCGGCAGAAGAAAGAATGCCCGGCAGCATTTCTTTTGCCATCAGGGAAGTTTCATCGGTCTGAATACGTACGAAATCATCCGTGTTCATTTTGTCAGCCGAATCGAGAAGCTGGCAAATCCTGTCGTACCTGTAGGGAAGAGAAAACCATCGTCCGATGAACCAGGGAAAATCGTCACCTGCAGGCCGGTTATTGGCTGATGCCACATACCCTGAAGGAGGGTTGAATACATACGGCAGGTCTTTTGATGGTACAAACCCTTTCCAGTCATATGCATCCGTATCTCCGGGCCTGAAACCTAACCTGGATGCTTCCTTACGAATGGGGATACCGGCCGCATAAAACATTCCAATATTTCCTGAAACATCGGCATAGACAATATTCTGACTTACGGCAAGAAATGTCGATACGGCATTGGTAAAGTCTTTCCAGTTATGAGCATGGTTCAGAAGATAAACCGTGCGCATTTCGTTGCTGTATTCATCTCCTGGCCAATGCATGGAAACAACCTTATCGCCGAAACCCTTGAATGATGACACAACAGGCCCCCGGTGGGTGAATCGGTTAATTCTTTCTATTTCCGTTCCTTCCTTGGTGCGTATTTTTTCTTTGCGGATTTCCATATTCCGCCAGTTTCCGTTGAAAAGGTACTGATTGGTATCCTGAGGATTTACTGTTTCCAAAAAGAAATCAACATTGTCAACATAGGCATTGGTCATTCCCCAGGCAATGCTGTCGTTATGACCGCAAATAACCAACGGTTGGCCGGGTAAGACCACCCCTGTAACATTTAGTTTTCCGGGTATAATCTGCTGCATCTGGTACCAGATTCCGGGAATTCCGAACGAAAGGTGCATGTCGTTGGCCAGCATGGGCTTTCCTGAAGCAGTTTTCTTTCCGGAAACCACCCAGTTATTGCTTCCTTTGAACACCTGCAACCCTGATTCTTCGAGGAACCTGTCTGTCCTGATTATTTCAGAGGCCAGGCCTGATACAGCAGGCAGATTGTTATAAATAAACGATTTATACCAGTTCATTGAGGGAATGATTTGCGAAGCCAGGCTATCGCCTACCTTTGCCACGATCTCATTGACCATAATTTCGCTCCATCCCGACTTCAGGTCCCAGGCCATGTAGCCAATCAGATTGAGCGAATGAACAGGTTCCCATGGTTCGGGTTGGTAACCAAGCAGTCTGAATTCGAGAGGAAGTTTGGTCCCCTGATGTTGCAGATACTGATTGACCCCTTCGCTGAAGGAGAGAAGAGCTGTCTTCAGTTCGGCACTGCAGCTGTCGAGAATGCGATTCGATTTGTCGGAATACCGTAATGCCCTCAGCAACTGATCAGTAGTAGCAAATGAACTGCCGAAGATCTCCGATAGGCGGCCGGTAGTGACCCTCCGCAACAGATCCATCTGCCACATGCGGTCCTGGGCAAGAATGTATCCTACCGCCATGTAAAGATCATGTTCATTTTTGGCAAAAACATGAGGAATGCCAAGTGAATCACGGATTACTTCCACCGAGTCATACAATCCTTTGAGAGGAATGTTCCTGCTATAGTCAGGAAGGGCCATTTGCCTTAAATGACGGATGAACATGGTTCCGATCAGAACAAGTAACAAAATCACAATCAGAACAATACGGAGAATGCGAGTTGTTTTTTTCATGACCAGGAGTTTTATAAGGAACTGGTGTAAAATTCCGGAATTTGCATCCAGTATAAAAAATAAACGCAAGACCGCATATGGCAACTCAGAAAATATTCTTTAATTTGGGCAAGCGAACCTTAAAACCGGCATTATGAAAAACCTAACCTCATTGTTGCTTTGCCTGGGTTTTCTGATGAATTTTGCTATGGCCTCAGCCCAGGATGACAGTATTCCGGCTAAAAAAAGCACCATAAAGAAAGGCTGGACCTTTGGAGCCGTGCCTGCCATTACATACAACAGCGATCTGGGCTTTCAGTATGGCATTGTAACGGAGTTTTATTATTATGGTGATGGAAGTACCTATCCGCGGTATCTGCATGATTTTTACCTGGAATGGTCCCGGTATACCAAAGGAAGCGGCATCAATATGTTACAGTATGATTCAGAACATTTAATTCCTGGAATAAGGACCACTGCGGAACTGAGCTATCTGACCGAACAGGCGCTCGATTTTTACGGATTTAACGGGTATGAGGCTGTCTTTAACAGTGCTTTGATGGATGATAAAAGTGACAGCTATATTTCGCGAATGTTTTACCGCATGGGCAGGAAACAGTTGCGGGCCAAGTTTGACCTGCAGGGGCCGCTGGGAACAGACAAGCTGCGCTGGCTGGCCGGAATCGAATACAGCCATTTGAAACTTGGTACGGTTGATATTGACAAGCTGAATAAAGGCAAAGATCCCGATGAAATGCTGCCTGATACTGCCCTTTTGTACGACCGTTATGTTGAAGCCGGCCTCATACCTGCAGATCAGGCCAAAGGCGGTAATAACACGTTGCTGAAAGCCGGAATTGTTTATGATACCCGGGATCATGAGCGCGGGCCTATGAAGGGAATATGGACTGAAGCTCAGTTGCTTATGGCGCCATCGTTTCTCGGGAACGGAGATAATGCTTACATTCGCCTGATACTTACCCACAGGCAATATTTTACCCTCGTGCCCAAGGTGCTTTCTTTTGCTTACCGTTTAAGTTATCAGGGGAAACTTGCCGGAACCATACCGTTTTATATGCTTCCGTTTGCTTACAATACAGCACCTGATTATACACGTGATGGTTTTGGCGGAAACAAAACGATACGGGGAGTAATGCGAAACCGGGTAGTAGGGGATGGCGTTGCCTTTGGAAATCTTGAGCTTCGCTGGAAGTTCCTGCGCACTGTATGGCTGAACCAGAATATTTACCTGGCCTTAAGCGCATTTTATGATGGAGGAATGGTGGTAAACAAGTACAAGCTGGCTGCCGAACCTCCCGCTGAGTTACAGCCGTTTTTTTCCAACAAAAAAGAAAGTCTGCACAGTGGATTAGGAGGAGGGTTTCACATTGCTCTCAACGAGAATTTCATTGTGGCGGCCGATGTTGCGCACGCAGTTAATCCTGAAGACGGTAAAATGGGAATTTATATCGGGCTGAACTGGTTGTTCTGAAACAG
>JAAYUG010000181.1 GCA_012517825.1 Bacteroidales bacterium
ATAAGTATGCCCGGGGCAACTCCGAAGCTGACCACATCGGCCAGGCTATCGAGTTCTTTTCCGATGTCGGAGTATGCGCCAAGCCACCTGGCGGTTAGTCCGTCGAGAAAATCAAAAAGGGCACAGAGCAGAATAATGAAGGGAGCGTACCCCATCAGCTCAGTATGGAATGCAAAAATGATCGACAGCATTCCTCCTGTCAGGCTAAGCAGGGTTAAAGTGTTGGGAATGTTTTTTTTCAGCTGGTTCATGAACTGCAATGGAAATATTTTCCCGGCAAAACAGAAAAAATCAGAGCTGGCAGGAATCAACCTTCCATTGCGGCCATGATTTCGTCCGAAATTTCGAGGTTATGGTAGACATTCTGCACATCGTCATCGTCTTCAATTTCTTCAACCATGCGCAGAATCTTTAAGGCTTCGTCCTTTGGCAATTGCTTGTAATCGTTTGGTATGCGCTGCAGGGAGGCGTTTTCCACTTCCACTTTCATCTCTTCAAGAGCCTTTCTAACCTTTCCAAAATCTTCCATTGAGGTATAAATGGTGTAGAAATCGCCATTGTCTTCAAGGTCTTCGGCCCCGGCATCAATAACAGCCAGTTCAAATTCCTCCGGGTTGATGGACGAAGCTTTTGGTACGGTAATAACGCCTTTTCTTTCGAATAAAAAGTTGAGAGACCCTTTTGTTCCGAGGTTTCCGCCCCGTTTGTTAAATATGGAACGAATATTGCTGACTGTGCGGTTGTTGTTATCGGTGAGGCATTCTATAAAAATAGCCACTCCGCCGGGAGCATAACCTTCGAAGGTAACTTCCTGAAGGTTAGAGCCTTCCTTATCGGCCTTATTAATCGCTTTGAGGATATTTTCCTTGGGCATATTGGCTCCTTTGGCATTCTGAATGGCGAGCCGGAGCCGGGGGTTATATTCTTCATCCGGGCCGCCTTCCCTGACGGCAACCTGGATTTCCTTTACAATGCGGGAAAATATTTTCGACCGCCGGGCATCAGCAATCCCTTTCTTGTGCTTGATGGATGACCATTTATTATGACCTGACATACAAGGTAATTTTTTATAAAACTGACTTTTTAAACGGAATACAAAATTACAAAAAAAGGTATGTAAGTTATCATGCTGTAAAATATTAAACCCGGATTATGCATTTGCCATGCAGGAACCCACGTTGCGCATCAAAAACTGCGCGATATGCCACAAGGGCCGCTTCCGCTGGGTTTCAGCAGGGTTTGCCCGGATGCCTGTGAAGGAAATGGACAGGAATTGATTTTCATGTAACGGATTAATTTTGTCTGCTGTACCTTTGCAAAAATGAAATTCGCTGTTTATGAACGAGAGAAAGGGTAACGGGGCCATGAGATCTTCGGACGAAAAAACACGGAAGCTTTACATTGAAACGTATGGCTGCCAGATGAATGTGAACGATTCCGAGATTGTGGCATCGGTGATGGTTCAGAATGGGTTTGAACTGGTGGAAAAACCGGAAAATGCCGATCTGATTCTGGTTAATACGTGTTCCATACGCGAAAATGCAGAACTCCGGGTACGGGTCCGTCTGCGGGAACTGGGAGCGCTCAGAAAAGTAAATCCTGGCACACGGATAGGAGTTATTGGCTGCATGGCCGAAAGAATGAAGGAAAAGCTCCTCGAAGAAGACCGATCCGTTGATCTTGTGGTCGGTCCCGATGCATATCGCGACCTTCCGAAGCTTATCTGGCAGGTGGAATCAGGACAGAAGGCTGTAAATGTTCTTCTTTCGGAGGAAGAAACGTACGCCGATATCAGTCCGGTAAGGCTCGATGCCAACAAAATCTCAGCTTTTGTATCCATTATGCGCGGATGCAACAATTACTGTGCCTATTGCGTGGTGCCCTTTACCCGTGGCCGGGAGCGAAGCCGGGATCCCGATACCATTCTCCGTGAAATGGAAGAACTGGCTTCGGCCGGATACAGGGAAGTAACCCTGCTGGGACAAAATGTCAACTCGTATTCCTGGGCGAAAGACAGTGAGGTTCTTACTTTTTCCGGGCTTCTGGCTCGCGCAGCCTCTGCCTTCCCTCAAATACGGATCCGTTTTTCGACCAGCCACCCGAAAGATTTGGGCGATGACGTGCTCTATACCATGGCCGCCCATGATAACATCTGCAAAAGCATTCATCTTCCGGTACAAAGTGGAAGTTCCCGCATCCTGTCGCTTATGAAACGCAGATACTCGAGGGAAGAGTATATGCAGCGCATTGAAGCCATATGGCGTATTCTTCCGGATTGCTCCGTTTCAACCGACATTATTGCCGGTTTCTGCACCGAAACTGAAGAAGACCATCAGCAAACCCTTTCTCTGATGAAATGGGTTGGTTATGACTATGCTTTTATGTTTAAATACTCCGAAAGGCCGGGTACCCTTGCTGCAAGAAACTATGCCGATGATGTTCCCGATGAGGTCAAAATCAGGCGACTCAATGAAATCATTGCCCTGCAGTCGGAGTTATCGTACAAGAGCAAACAACAGGATGTAGATAAGGTGTATGAAGTTCTGGTGGAGGGCCGCTCAAGGAAATCGGCCGATGAATACGTTGGCCGCACTTCGCAGAATAAGGTGGTTGTTTTTCCGCGCGGCACTTCCAGTCCGGGTGATCTGGTAAAGGTAAAAATCCACGGATTTACTTCGGCAACCCTGCTGGGAAATATTGTCTGAAGAGATTATTGCTACGTAAATTATTATAATTCAAATTGTTGCAGATGAAAGACCTCGTGAATGACTTCAGGGAATACCGCAAACGCATGAATGAGCGGATTCTCGCCCACGACAACAAATCCATGAAAAGGCTTTACAGCCTGGAT
>JAAYUG010000182.1 GCA_012517825.1 Bacteroidales bacterium
AAGAAAATAAAACACGAAGCAAAGCATCCTGAAATCTTCAGTACTCAATGATTTTCTCCACCCTTTTCTTTCGGAGATAGGAGCGAATAATCCATTGTATATCGTGGTTGTCATGATAGGCTTTGATGCAATCGTGCAGACTTTCCATGCCGTTGATGCAGTCGGCATCAATAAATCCGAAACCGGCGTACCGTCCGTTTTCAATCTTAATCACTGCCTTTTCTTCCGGATGTCTTCCTTTGTCGATAATAAACATATTATGGTGCTGGTACTGCATCTGCCGGATCACAAGCTCTGCCCGGCGGTTGTATGTTTCCGGTGATTCGATGCCCAGGCAGGCCCCCCTGCATTCGCGGATTTCGTAATGAAAACATGCCCCGGGGCTGTCGTAAACACCGCAAAGTTTCTGACAAAGGGTATAGCGGTCAATCCATGCATTCAGCACCTCCGTGGCCTCCGCCTTTGACGGGAAGGTATCGAGCGGAAGAGCATTCACATCGCGGATCCGTTCGATGGAAAAGCAGACGTACCCATCATCATTCAGGTAATGAAAAATACCATACATCGAAAGAGCACGTCGTTGTTTTCTGTTATACAACGGTTTGTGTTTTTTGATCTCGTCCGATTCGAGCAGCAGAGCCACCAGTTCACTCCCCGTCAGTTCCCAGGTAACAGAAACTATTTCTCCGCGCATCTTCAGTTTTCCCGCTTGTCCGGTACCCGTAAAATGCCGAATTACCCGCTGCCGGATATTCCGGCTTTTACCGATGTAAATTACTTCTCCCCTTTCGTTGAAAAAATAGTAAACACCGGGTTCTTCAGGCAGATTTCTGAAAATGTTTCTGTCGAACGAAGGATGCAGTCCCTTCATGCTGATATCGGTCAGCTCCCTGATCAGATCTTCATTGCAACCGCGTGAAAGAAGAAGGCGAAGCAGCATGACGGTAGCCAGAGCATCACCAGGAGCACGATGCCGGTCGTTTATCTGTATTCCTGTTTCCCTGCATATTTCGCCCAGGCTGTATGACCTGAGGCCGGGCAAAAGCTTCCGGCTAAGTTTCACCGTGCAGAGCTTTTCCCTTTCATACTTATATCCCAACCGAAGGAACTCCTGCCGGACAAACTGATAGTCAAAGGCAACATTGTGGGCAACAAAAATGCATCCTTCTGTCATTTCCACTATGCGACGGGCAATTTCGTAAAACTTAGGTGCATCGGCCACCATTTCATTGGTGATGCCGGTGAGCCGCGTTATGTGATAAGGAATATTCTTTTCCGGATTGACAAGAGAAGAAAACTCATCGATAATATTCTGCCCGTCAAAAATATAGACAGCTATTTCGGTAATGCGTTCATGAACCGGGCTTCCACCGGTGGTTTCAACATCAATAACCGCATACATGCGGCAAAGGTAGAATAATTTTACACAGCTTTTAATTCCAGCCAGGGTATCTCAACACTTCGGTCAACGGTATTTCCGGAAGGGATTTTACAGATCAGCCGGTTAATGCAAAGCATCAGCCGGCTGATATCCGGTTATTCAGAAATCCCGGACTTTATGGATAATGTTCCCTGTTTATTTGCGGGAATAAAGGGATCAGATTTCTTCCGTTTCAACAATTTTTGCCAGAAGGTCGGCATAAGGAATCAAAAGGTATTTTTTGCCTTCAAATTCGGTTTCCGTACCCGAATACTTTTTGAAAAGAACCGTGTCGCCTACTTTTATTTCCGCATTATCAATATTGCTCATGGATACTACTTTGGCCCACATAGGCTTTTCCTGAGCGGTTTCGGGTATAATGATCCCTGAAGCGGTTTTCTGAACCTGCTCCTGTGACAAATCGAGCAGAACATTTTGATTAATTGGTTGTAATTCTTTCATATTCAACAATTTAATTTATTAACAACAACAAAATTTGCTTTTCAATCAATTCATCAACTTGCTGTGAGCCGGAATTTATTATTGGGCGGTAATTCCCAGCAGTTCTTTCAGGCGGGCCTGATTAAAACCAACAACAATCTGTCCGTCAATTTCTGTTTGGGGAACACCCATTTGTCCGCTTTTTCTTACCAATTCCTGTGCCATTCTTTCATCACGCGATACATCCACTTCCCTGAACGAAATGCGGTTTTTTCTCAGCCAGCTTTTCAGTGCATTGCACCACGAACAGGTAGGGGTGGTATATACGGTCACGCTCTTTGCTGGTTTGGAATCGTCGGCCGGCATGATGCGGAAAAATGCATCATCCAGGAGAGCCTTGTAAAAAGCCGCATCATGGCTGCCTTTTATCACATTGGTAAGGGTTCCTTCACTAAGTTCAAGAAGAGCCGGAACTGACGTTATTCCAAATGCGGGATGGATGTCCCTTACCTGGCTCACATCAGCGGTAAAAACCTGCACTTCGGTCTGTTCCCGGGATGCTTCCGAAACATTCCTTAAAGCACTTTCACTGAGGTCGGAACCTCTTTTCCAAAGCAGCAGGTAGGCTTTTTTGCTTCTGCCTGCCAGTTCCATTAACTGATGGTAAGAATTTACTTCTGTCATGGTTCAAAAATTTTTCAGGCAAAAGTACAAAAAATATACCATTGTATTCACTTATATATATATTTACATATTTACTCAAAAAGAAGTTGAAATTTAATCTATCAACAGTGTCATGCCAAAATGACATATTGATGTAATTGAGCAGAAACTACATTTCCCCCGAAGGGATAGTAAATTGAAAAATGGTTCCCCTGCCTTGTTCTGATTGAAAAGAAATCTTACCGCGCAGCAGTTCGACGAGGGATTTGACTATAAACAGCCCGAGGCCCAGCCCTTGGTGGAATCTGTCGTTGGATTCCATTTTGTAGAAACGATTAAAAAGAAACTTTTGTTTTTCAGTGGAAATGCCAACTCCATTATCCTCAATCTGAAACAGAATCATTTTGTCAGATGGTAAACCTGCTGTGCAACGAACTTGTATCCTTTCTGAAAAGCGGCAGGCATTTTCAAGAAGTTTTGTGAGAATGATGCGAAGCAATTCCCTGTCGGTATGTATCATCAAACCATCCTGCTGTTCTTCCGGGGGAACGAAAATCAGCTGCATCTCCTTTTCTGAGAATTTGTTTCTGATTTCAGCCGCAAGCTGTCTGAATAAGGTCGCTACATGAAAACTTTGAGGAAAGATTTCAACCTGGTTGGTTTCAATCTTTGCTACCAGTATAATCTTATCAATCAGGGATAAAAGATTGTCGCCTGCTTTTCTGATTATCGTCAAGTAAGAAAAATTGTGGGGGTCATTCCTGTTTTCTTTCAGTAAAAGGGAGGAAAATCCCAGAATGGCGTTCAGGGGTGTACGAATTTCGTGAGAAATGTTTGCCAGGAATGCTGATTTCAGATGATC
>JAAYUG010000183.1 GCA_012517825.1 Bacteroidales bacterium
CCTACACTCGTTCCAAGGTGGGAATTATAATCAGTACCGTAAAAAAGGTCGTTTGTGCATTCTGATTCTGAAATACATCCGAAAAAGCCACTCATAAATTATGAATTGTGTGTGCAATATAGAAATATTCCTTCGGGAGGTGCATCATTTTTTTATTATGGATTTTAACATTTTATTAACCTGCTGAATATTGGCTTCATCTTAAATCGTTTACATCAGGTGATTCTTATAATAAACCCTGGTTGAACAGGCTGGAAAATTTTTTACCTTGCGCAAATTAAATCAACCAATCTTTACGCTTATGAAAAAAGTATATTTAAGTGCCATTTTGTTGGCTGTATGCGGAATTGTCAACGGACAGAAAATTGATCCTGTTGCTACGGAACTCTGGGAACCTGTGCCTCCGGTCGTTACTCCGGGAGAAAACGGTGCTCCTCCTTCCGATGCCATTGTGCTGTTCGACGGAAAAAATCTCGATATGTGGGAATCAGAGAGGGGTGGTCCTGCCCGATGGGAGGTTAAGGACGGCATTCTCACAATAGTTCCCGGATCGGGCGGAATTAAAACAAAAAAACCATTTGGCGACTGTCAATTGCACATTGAATGGCGTTCTCCTGAGAAAGGGGAGGGGGACGGACAAAACAGAGGCAACAGCGGTGTTTTTCTGCAGGGACGTTACGAAATTCAGGTGCTGGATTGCTATAACAATAAAACCTACTCCAACGGTCAGACCGGTTCGGTTTACAAACAACATATTCCGCTGGTAAATGCCTGCCGTAAACCTGGCGAATGGCAGACCTATGATATCATTTATACGGCTCCGCGATTCGGGGAAAGCGGACGGGTAGTTATTCCTGCCTATGTTACCGTAATCCACAACGGTGTGCTGATTCAGAACCATGTTCCCATCTGGGGCACCATTCAGTTTATCGGTCTGCCCAAATACCAGGTGCATAATCTGAAAGAACCCTTACTGCTTCAGGACCACAATTGTCCCGTCAGTTTCCGGAATATCTGGATACGGGAGCTTTAAAACTCATTGCTTTCTGCGTTCCTGAGGGTTTATCCCGGAATGTCAATGCGGGGTGGAACGAGCTAACCAGCTGAAAAAAATTTCCAATTTCCCATTTCCTGTTTTCTGTATAAGATCATGCTATGAAACCCACATGTTTTACAAACACAAACACAGCGGTAATAAAATGCCGAAGATGTGGGTTCCATCATACCATTGAAAATTAATTTTATTATGATGAAAACAAGAACACATTAATTGGAAATGGGAAATCGGAAATTCATCAATTGGAAATGGGAAATCGGAAATCGGAAATCAATGAATTCATTTCTTCCGGAAGGTTTGCCAGTTTGTTCCGTCGAAACGGGATATGCCGTTTTTGGTACCGAACCAGAAAACGGTAGCTGATTCTGCGGCGATAGAGTAAACTGTATTGTCGGCCAGTCCGTTCGATGCGGTATAGGATTCCCACCGGAGATAGCTGTCTTTGGCAGAACTGACAAGCCGGCTGACTCCGCCTTTGGTTCCGAACCATATTTTGCCCTGAAGGTCTTTGCAAATACACAGAACAGTGTCGTTAACAAGTCCATGGGTAGTATTCATTTCCAGCCACCCCTGTTTGGCAAAAGTTCCTTCATGAAGTACGGCTCCGGCATCGGTTCCGTACCATTGATCTCCATTTTCAAGGATTAGCACAGAATACACATTCATGCTCGGCAGTCCGCTCCAGGGTTGTTCATAAAGCGATGCCCCGCTGATACCATCCGGAGTCGATTTGATGCGCGCTACTCCATGGCCTCTGGTTCCGAAATAATTCCACCCGTCGCCGGAAGAACCAATAGCCTGGATAAAGTACTGCGCGAAGGTGAGCTTTATTTGCTGAGGTAATTCCGAAACGGTATTGTTGTGGTAAAAAGCTATGTTGTTATGATCTGCCATCCAGATATATCCCATAGGATCGTATGAAAGGCTCAGAATTGAATCTTTTCCGGCATCGGCACCGGGTTTATGAAGTGCTGTGAGTAAAGCAATTTCTTCTCCCGGTGCAGCAGGTGTTACCCCGTTATTTGTACCTGCATAAACAGTTACTTCGGTACCGGACACGAAATGGGTAAAAGAAAATACGGAATTTCCTCCCAGTCCTTCCCTGGTTGTAAATGTTTCCCAGTTTTTGTCGTTGTAAACAGAAAGTCCGTTTTCGGTTGCAAACCACTTCCGGCCCAGAGGGTCAATATAAATTGACCTGATAATATTTCCAGCTGGTCCATCGGTTTCTGATTTTTTATTATCGGGCCTGCAGCCTGTAAAAATCATCAGCAAGGCCAGAATCGGCGCAATCCACTGTGCTGTTCTTCCGGAAAATGAATAATAAACCATAATCGCAATTTGTAAAAATACACTTCCCGGACGATTTACCCTTAGTCAGGAAACGAAAAACAGCAGTATTCTTCGATTCTAGGGCTTGCTTAGCAAAGCCTTTCAGTGGTATGCCTAGACCACTTTTTCCTTATCCTTATCCCAGTAAACCTTTCTGTTTTCCCGCAGGGCAATGGTTGCCATATGGGCTGTGATGGCTTCCTGAAAGCCCTGCTGAATATTGCAGCTGGGTTGTATTCCTGCCCGGATGCAGTCAATCCATTCTTTTATATGCAGGTAGGTTGTGTCATAGCGTTTCCCTCCCCGATAGGTATACAGGAGACCGCGTTTGGCAAAATACTGTTCGGTAGCCGATGCAACTGCATCCACATTTTTTCTTCCCGGAATATAGGTGAATATAGGATTCTCCGGTTTGATAGTTCCTTTATCAATAAGGTTGCGATACCGTGTTGATTCCGGGTCAGCATACACCATAAGGTTATCGCTGACTTCCATGTATCCGTCGTGTCCCATAATTACTTTTCCCCGCTGACGATCACTGGCAAGCGTTGCACTGTACATCAGCGTGAAGTCCCGGTCGGGGTACTCGTATACAGCCTGAAAGACATCCGGTACGTCACGTCCATCCTTGTAGAAATAAATGCCGCCAGAGGCAACCGCAGAATAGGGAATGCCCAGTTCCAGAATCTGGTTCATGGCATCATATTCATGGGTCAGAAGGTCACCTGAGAGGCCTGTTCCATAGTCCCACCAGCAACGCCATCTGAAGAACCGTTCCAGACTGAACGGAACCTTGGGTGCCGGACCGAGAAATTGTTCCCAGTCAATCGTCTGCGGACTTGCTTCGGGATGAATATCATATACCCATGCACCGTTGGGATCGTTTCGGTTAGTACATACTTCAATGAGATTGATTTTTCCCAGAATGTTTTTCTGAATGACTTCCCTGGCTTTGGCATAGCTTTCTGTCTGCCGGCCCTGATGTCCCAGCTGAAAAACAATGCCCGTTTCTTCAACCGTTTTTCTGAGGGCGAAAGCTTCCTCAACGGTTTTGGTCATTCCTTTTTCTACATACACATGTTTTCCTGCGCGGGCCGCATCCATAGCCATTTGTGCATGCCAGTGATCCGGAGTGGCAATAATGACAGCATCAATGTCAGGGTCGGCCAGCAGTTCCTTATAATTTTTGTATACTTTGGCGGGTGTTCCCATTTTGCCATCCGTGCCTTCGCGGTGTATGTTGGCTGAGGCTTCCATTGCCCGTTTGGAACGAACGGTAAATACATCGCATACTCCGGCCAGAACAACATTCAGATCTTCCTGGGCAAGATAATCCTCATAGCGTTTATCGTTTTTGTTTTCTTTTGCTCCTTTTTTCCATTCATCGATTACCGAAGGATGGGCAAAACCGGCGGCCCGCACAAGGTGTTCTCCCCTGCCTCCGTAACCAATGATGCCCAGACGTATTGTTCTGCTATCCTTTGGCGGAGGCATCGGATGAAGCATGGGCGGTTCATATCCCAGGTCGAGTTCAAGCGACAATTCCTTGTTTTTCAGATTGGTGTACCGTTCCTTCTTCCATACGCCATATCCCAGAATTCCCAGTACCGGGAGCGTGGCAAGTCCTTTTAGTACATCCCTGCGTCCCAGCTTGGCAGGATGATTATGTTGGTTTTCCTTTTCCATCTGTTCTATTCCTTTTGAAATTATTTGCAATCAGTCCGCATTTTTGCCAAAAATAAACCTGTCGAGGCCAATGTGCCTTCCGGTGGGCAATACAAAGAGCACGGCCAGTGCAACCAGTTCAATCAAGGTCTTGTCAACCCAGAGATAGCTCCCGTCAGTCGGCAGTGCATAGGAAGCTCCCACAAAAGGTATGTGGGATAAGTAGTATAAAGCCAGAAGAACCATACCTGCTATTGTGGCTATCTGCGTAAAGCATCCCAGGATGAGTCCCAGACCAATGGCAAGCAGGCCGTACATATTGAGGTAGTCCACCACCTGCAGTACATTGGGATTTGATGCGAGAGAATGAAAAAATCCGGACAGAAATCCCTGCGAATCCATAAGGTATCCGAGAGAACTCCAGTTGGGATTCAATACTTTGACGATTCCTTCATAAAGAAAATGCCAGCCAATCAGCACCCTCAGAAGTACCAGAATGCTGAGCTGACCTTTTGTGTAACCGAAGTTTTCTTTTGTATTCACTTTTTCTGTTATTGATTAAAACAAATAATTCTATAGTATTTCAAAGAAATACCTGGTAAAATCTTGCATGAAAAACAAATCCCTTCCTTAACTGAGAAACGTCAGGAAAGTTTGAGGATTTTTATATTTCTGAAATAAACAACACTTCCGTGATCCTGCAATCCGATTTTACCTGATTTGGCAATTCCGTAATCAGGATAATCCTTCCATTTTCCTTCCTTTTTGAGTTTTTCCCACTCAGGCGTCCAGCGCTCAAATTCAACAATTTTCTTTCCGTTCAGCCAGTGCTCAACGTGGGTTCCGTTAACAATAATTTCAGCTTTATTCCATTCGCCGATGGGTTTGGCTTCAACATTCTGTGCCACATGCATGGCATAATCTGCACCGAGCTTTTGCCATTCTTCCAGCTTTTCAGGGAAGCCTTCATTGTCAATAAGCTGATATTCAGGACCAGTGGCATAAGGAACCGGATATTTTCCCTCAGTTACACCATAAAAAATACCACTGTTGGCTCCGGGTGTCAGCTTAAATTCCAGCGAAAGATGAAAGTTCCCAAAATCTTCGCGGGTTACAATATAACCGGTTGCATCACCTCCTTTACCGGTGGCTTTAATGCATCCGTCTTCAACCACCCAGTTGGAAGGAATGGAATCGGCATTATAACATTTCCAATGATCCAGAGATGTGCCGTCAAACAACAGCATCCATCCTTGAGCCTGTTCTTCGGGAGTGAGAACATTAACAACAGGATTTTTCTCTTCAGTAACCTGCTGTTTCTTTCCTTTACAGCCGGCAAGAATTATACCTGCCAGGGCAAAAATGAATACAACATTTTTCATACCGAAAAAATTTGCCATAAAAATAATAGGTTTTAAAAATAATCTTTCTGAGAAAAATTATTTTTTCAGAATTTATGGAAGATTTTCTGCGTTTTCCATAAAATGTTGCGGCAGTAAAAATTTTCTATGTGTTTCGGAACGGATGAAGATTCTTTTTTACCTTGCATTTCCAAACTAACCTTAAAACAACGTGATATGAAACGCTTAACCTTTCTTGTTCTCCTTATTGCCTCAGGGCTCGTTGCATCGGAATTTATATCAGCCCAGAATATTTCGGGTCTGGGTGATCTGTCAAGGATCAGGCAGGGAGTGCGTTCCGCCCGTATTAGCTCCTATGACCGTTCCGGAGGAAACGGCGATTGTCTTTCAGGAATCGAACCCGGAACCCGCAGAACCATTTTTGATGTAAAAGGTGCCGGTATGATTACGCACATCTGGATAACCATTGCGCCGGGACCTCCCGAATTGAGCCGCAACGATATCATTCTGCGCATGTATTGGGACGGAAATCCTTTTCCTTCGGTGGAATCACCTATAGGCCCTTTTTTTGGGCAGGGATGGGACGAAAGCTATGATTTTGTCAGTTTGCCTCTGGCCGCAGGCCCTGTTGAAGGGAAGGGTCTGGTTTCATACTGGCCGATGCCTTTCGCAAACGGAGCAAAAATTGAAATTGAAAACCAGTCGAACCGGAAAATTGATGCCTTTTATTATGCTGTTGATTTCGTGCAGATGGACAAACTTCCACCCGATCAGGGAAGATTTTGTGCATGGTACAATCACGAACTTACGGAAGCAAACCCTGACGGAGAGAATGAATGGGGATCCCTTGGGCCTCAGGGCAAAAATACGGATGGAAAGAACAATTACCTTATAGCCGACATAAAAGGAAAAGGTCATTATGTGGGCGTGAACTATTTTGTACATTCACCCGGCCCTATGTGGTATGGAGAAGGGGATGACATGATTTACATTGATGGCGACAGTACACGCACCTTGTTCGGAACAGGAACCGAAGATTATTTCAATATGTCGTGGTGCCCGAAAACGGAGTTTTCGCACCCTTATTATGGTTTTGGCAGGATTAACAACGATATGGGCTGGATCGGACGTACACACCTGTATAGGTTTCACATCGCTGATCCGGTTTTTTTCGATAAGTCGTTGAGGGTCACTATTGAACACGGACACAACAACTGCCTGACCCTTGATCTGGCCACTGTTGCTTACTGGTATCAGCAGCCTCCCTTGCAGATGCTTCCGCCTATACCGGGAAAGGATGAACGCGCACCAAAGCCTTTTATTCAGCCTTACGATATCCATAAATGGCGCGATGCATGGAGAAAAAACAAAGGATATGCTCCGAAATTATGGGGTAATGAGTAATTCCATCCAATCTGATGAATGTATCAGATCATATTTTGATATAGGCGGGGTTAATTAAAATCGGGGTATTCGGTGCAGAGAAGATACTGTGCCGGCTCATCTTCCGTGATTTCCGGAAAACGGCCTACGGGCTCAAGAAAACGGTTGTCATTTACGTCATTGTTCACCATGGATACTTCACCGACCATCGTCATGCCGTTTTCAGCCCAGAATTTATGGTAAACATATGGTTCGAGGCAGATGCTTTCTCCTGGCTTAAGGCGGACAATGTCACCGGCGTTCACCTGGTGCGTTACCCCGTCAATTTGTACGGTGAACGATTCACTGCTCAGGGTTTCATCCACGGCCGATTTCCAAAGCTGGATGCAAAGCCGTCCCCCGCCCCGGTTGATGATATCTTCCATTTTCTGCCAGTGAAAATGGGTTGGAGTGATTTGCCGGTCGCGGACAATCATGATTTTTTCCGCATAGGTTTTTCGGAAGACCGGATGACCAGGCTTTCCGTTGCGAAGGGTAAACAGCAGCAAACCTGTTTTTTCAAAATTCCCGCTGCCGAAGTCAGTTAAATCCCATCCCAGCATATTCTCTTTTATTTCCAGATACTCCATCCCCCTGGTTTTCCATTCATCCGGGCTAAAATAAGCCCAGGGCGGCAAACGGAAATAGAACTTGTCGAAAAAAGAAATGGCCTCCTCAATGTATCTGTTGATCTCTGAACGGTTCATTCTCTGTTACATTTTGGAATTTCAATGAAAACAGGCAACAAAGTTAGCAAAATACTTGGCAGGGTAAGAATATCCTGCGGGGCTTTTCCATGAAAGCATGCTTTTAATTGACGGATGTTTTCTGCGAAAAAGGATTTGTACCGGTTAACTGCAGTAAGTGTCCCTTACGGTGAGTATTCTGAATGCTGATTCCGGTGCTTCAGAAACAAGGCTGTGGAATGCCAGCACTTCCTTCTCTTCACCGGGAAGCATGTCGAAAAAGTTGTCAGAAAACCGGGTTTGAGGAAGCGAACAGGCAATAAAAACATTTTTGGCAAAACCGGAAGTGTTCAGTATGATGCGGGTTCCTGAGGCCACTGGTTCAAATTCGGCCCGAATTTTCGGGTCGGGTAACTCCAACTGGCTTACCGGAACCAAAAAGAAAAGCTTTTCAGAAAGAAGCCTGAGTTTCTCCGTCAGAGCGATATGCAGAACTGTGTATCGCAAATCAATATCTCTTGTCCATTCCAGTATGGGCTGCTGAAAGCAACTGCGGGAAACCCCGGATCCTGATCGCAATTGGGAACGAAATGACTTTTTGATGATCCCATCAAAATCAATCAGTTGTACCTGAAGAGTTGCCGATATAGTATGAGGCAAATCCGAAACAATGGTGATTTCAATTTTTTTCTTGTCTGCAGAAGGAATTATCAGTACAGGAGCAAAGTAATTCTTCAGGTGGTATTGTATGGCTTTATAGTTTCCGTAATAATCAATTCCTGACCAGCTTGCGCAGGGCCAGCAGTCGTCCAGTTGCCAGTAGAGGGAACCCATGCAGGAGGGTTTGGCTTTCCTGTGCGCTTCAATGGCAGTCTTCAGGGCCAGGGACTGCATCAGCTGGCTCAGGTACACAAACGACTCAAAATCTTTTGGCGGGCGAAATTCCTCGAGCAGATGGCGTTCCACCAGTTCTCTTCCTCCGGGCCAGCCCTGATGGGCTTCCATTACCTCGGAACGGGGATCATAATCCTCCGGCAGAGCATATTGTTTTATGGTTTCCAGGGCAGGATAGCTTTTGAAGCCATACTCGCTCATAAAACGGCCAACATTGGATGTGTAGGAACTCAGAGGAATGTCCTTCTTTATAATTTCCCAGTAGTGGAAATCTCCAGAAGTCAGTTCCGGCGGTCCGAGCATAAAGGAAGAGGGTGAAGACGGCCGGTAAGGGCGTTCCGGATCATATTTTTCCAGTACCGACGGAATGGTCTCATGAAACAGCTTTTTATATTCATCAAAAGCTTTCTTAACAAAGGGTTTGCCAATTTCTTCCTGCCAGCCCCAGTAATGAAATCCTTCCAGAACCTCATTATTTCCGCACCAAATAGCAATGCATGGATGATTCCGCAAACGGATAACATTATCCTTTATTTCTTCCTTTACATTCTGAAGGAATTCCCGGTCGGCCGGATACATGGCACAGGCAAACATAAAATCCTGCCATACCAGAATGCCGGCTTCATCGCACAGCTCATAAAAGTAATCGTCTTCATAATAAGCTCCGCCCCACACGCGCAGCATATTCATGTTGGCTTCCCTGCACGAATCTATCAATTGCTTGTATTGTTGGCGGGTAACTCTGTGCGGGAAAAAATCGGGAGGAACCCAGTTGGCGCCTTTCATAAATACCGGGATCCCGTTTACCCTGAAATAAAACGAAACTCCCTTTGCATCCGGTTCCTGGACAAGTTCAACAGTGCGGATGCCGGTTTTGATGGTCTTTTTTTGTACCCGCCGGGTTTCGTCTTCAAGAACCACCGAAATTTCATACAGGTGTGCCCGGCCAAGGCCATTGGGCCACCAACGTTTCGGCCTTTCTATAACAAATTCGATTTCTTCAGTCTGTTCTCCTTTCCGCATGGTCACTTCACTTCCGGCAAGCACGGTGTCGTTCAGCCATACCGAGAGAAAACAGCGGCCGCGATAAGCCCCCTTCAGGATGATTTCTGCTTTGATCAAAGCTCTTTCTTCTGTAACGCTGGCGGGTACAATATGAACATGCTCTATTGTGGCGGTATTCCAGCCGTTGAGATAAACAGGCCTCCAGATGCCGCAACCCACAAGCCGCGGACACCAGTCCCATCCAAATGTATAGGGAACACGACGAACAAAGGGACTAACCTTTGTCTCACTTTTTTCGTTATTGGCCGGGTAAGTTAACTGGGCCAGCCGGAGGTATTTTTCCCCTGTTTTGACGGGCGACTGAAAATGGATCAGAAGGATGTTTTCCCCCACTTTCAGGTGCTGTTTGACTTCCGCCTTCCATTGCCTGTACATATTGCACGTATGAAGCACAGGAATGTTGTTGAGCGAAACGTTCGCAAAAGTGTCGAGCCCCTCAAAAACCAGTTCAATCTGATCCCTTTCCAGCATCTCCTCATCAACCGTAAACCGGCAGGAATATTCCCAGTCCTCATTTTCAACCCACTGGGATGCTAAAAATTGTTGACGGAAAAAGGGATCAGGAATTTTTCCGTTGCTGAGCAGATCCGTGTGAACCGATCCGGGCACTGTGGCGGGCAGCCATTCTATGTCGCCTTTTTTTCTGAATACCCAGTTCTGGTGCAAAAACAATTGACGGATCATGGTGGCAGGGTTATCGGTGAAAACTCTCTCCTATAAACTTAAGAGCGTCTGTAATTCCTGTTCTCCAGTATTCCCAGCTGTGCCCTCCGTTTCTGACTCTGTATTCATGCGGTATATTGCGATCTCTCAGCAGGATGTGAAGGGTTGAATTGCCTTTATACAGGAAATCGTCATCGCCGCAGTCAATCCAGTACCGAACGTCCTTTTTCTTGTCGTCCGGCAACTGACTGAACAGGGCAATAACGCTGTTTTTGTACCAGTGTGGAGTGAGCCTGTCGGAGGGAGATGCAGTATAGCGGTTTGTAAAAAAACTCTTGTATTCTTCTTCAGACATATTTTTTATCTCTTCATCGGTCATGACTGCGGCACTCAGCGCCGCGCAGGCAGCAAATGTTTCCGGATGATGCAGGCTCCAGACCAGGCTGCCGTATCCTCCCATGGAAAGGCCCGCAACACCGCGAAACTCCTTTTCGGGCCGGGTACGGAATGTGGCATCAATGTAAGGAATAAACTCACTGAAAATCATATCCTCATATCGGTCTTTTCCCTGAACATCATTGATATACCAGGTGATTTTTCCATCCGGCATAACAATAATCATAGGCGGAATGGTGCCCTCTGCAATGGCCTTGTCGGCGGCATGCTGTACTTCTCCAAACTGAATCCAGCCCCATTCTTTGTCAGAATATCCGTGAAGCAAATATACCACAGGATAGCGGCGTTCCGACAACTGATAATCAGGAGGAAGATAAACGGCAAAATGCACCGCACTGTTCAGAATTTTGCTTGGCATCGATTGATTTTCCATTACTTTTCCGTGCAAAACATCTTGCCCGCTGGAGAGGAAAATAAAAGTGAACGTACAGGAAATGATTAGCAATAATTTTTTCATAGGATGTATGTTTTTGGTTAGCTCTCAATTCGTGACTTCCATATTCCGGCAGGGTGTGATGTTGAAACCCACAGGTTTTCCAAACAAAAACACCTTTTTATAAAACATGTGGGTTCCATCATGCCATTGAAAATTAATTGTAAATGATGAAAAAATTTGTTCATTGGTTTGTCGATTCGGGCTTTATTTTTCGGGTCCATATTTTTCCGGCATATGGCAGGGCTCTTTTCAATGCGTATCGCCAGTATTGCCAGGAATGGGTGCCTTCAAAAACGGCCGTTTCGCAAGGAACGTTGTGCTTTTCGAGCAAGGAGGCGAACAGTCTGTTCGATGTGTAAAAATAATCATCTTTGCCGCAATCGAGATAGAAAGAAAGCTGTTTTAAAGTATCTTCCGGGATCTGATCCAGAAGCAGGAAAGGATTATTTTCCTGCCAGTGAGCTGTTATTCGCTGGCTGGGAGCATCGTTGCGGCAGGAAAATACAGGTTTCAGGTTATTTTTCCATTGTGTTTCATCGGTTTTAAGCAGATCATCGTCTGTTCTCAGGGCAGCGCTCATGGCCAGTACAAGGTGGAATATGTCCGGATGTTTCAGGGCAAGGACTATTGCTCCGTAACCGCCCATGGATAATCCCCCGATGGCTCTGTGATTGGGATTGCGGCTGATATGATACTGTGCTTCGATATAAGGAATGAATTCCATGAGAAACATATCCTCCCATCTGTACTTTCCTCTGCAGTCATTAATGTTCCACGATGTTCCTGCGTCGGGTAATACAATCACCGCAGGAGGAAGAAACCCGCTCCGGATCGAAAAATCAGCAGTTTCTTTCAGGTTTCCTTCCGTAATCCACGTCCTGTGATGACTCCCAAAACCATGAAGAAGATACAGAACAGGATACTGTTTTTCTGACGAAGGAAAACCAGGAGGAAGATAAACGGCATAGGAAATTTCAGACCGGAGAATTTTGCTTTTGAAAACCAGGTTGTCAATAATAATGCTGTTCTTATCCTGCGCTTTAAGGGAAGTGAGGAAGTTCATACCTGGCAACAAAAGGCTCAGAAGAGCCATCTGTACTGCAAAATGCCGTTTCATTTTATTACAACATCAATTTGCTCATCGTTCAGTGTGATGTATGCGAAATGACCTTGTTTGAAAGGACCGGGATTGACAAGGATGGTATTTCCGATTCTGTCAGTCCCTGCTGATTCATGAATGTGTCCGCATAAACAGAGAAGAGGACTCGTAAGTTCAATAAATTCCCTGATGGACTGACTACCCGTGTGAACAAGTTTCATGGCTTTATCGGTGCGGGTTCCATAGGGTGGCTGGTGGGTAACCAGAACGAACTTTTTGGGTTTGCCGGCATTTTCATACGTTTCCTCAAGCCAGTTTTTGTAAAGGTTATCGCTGTATTCTGAAGGGGTTGTGCCCGGGCAGGGAAGGGAACCTCCGACACCGAGGAAAGTTACCTCCTGAATTATCCGGAACTTCCTGTGAAGGCTGATGTTTTGCGAAACCAGAAATTGCTCGACTCCCGGTTTGTCGCAGTTTCCGTGCAAAGCAAGAACATGCGGAAACATGGTTCTGACAGCATCAACAATTTTTTTCGCTTCAGGTTCCTCTCCAAAGTGCGTGATGTCGCCTGTGAGCAGAACCATGTCAGGCCGAAGGGGGTTACCCTCCCATTGACTGAGGAAGATTACATTGCCATGCAGGTCGGTCAGATGAAGAACAGAGAATTGCATAATCAATCAGATATCAATTCCCATAAGTGTTTTTAAAGCAAATCCAATGCCGAAAGAAAGGGCGGCAACACCGAGACTGACAAAGGTCATTTCCAGAAAACGCTTCCTGAAAGGGATGTCAGTGGCTACTGACAAATAGTAATTGAACAACCATATGATGATTACCGCCGTTGTCAGGGTTATTATCAGACTTATTATGGGCGTTGAAAGCAAAAGAAAGGGCAGTATGAGCAAAAGCACCGTGAAAATGTAAGCAATGCCTGTGTACAGCGCTGCCTTACCAGCTTTCTCTCCTGCATTTTCAGCCTTGTTCGACAGGTATTCCGATGCTGCCATGGAAAAAGCCGCTGCAATGCCCGTAATCAGGCCGGCCAGTGCAATAATCCTGTTGTTCTGAAGGGCAAAGGTAAATCCGGCCAGCGAGCCTGTCAGTTCAACCAGGGCGTCATTCAGCCCCAGTACCACGGAACCTACATACTGAAGTTTTTCTTCTTTGATCAAAGCAATAAGCTGGTGTTCATGAGAGTCTTCTTCAGCAGCAATGGCCATTGCTTCAGGAATAATTCCGGCCACTTTGCCGTAAACTTCTTCGGCTTTTTCTTCATTCTTTTCCATGAGCTTTATGCCGAAGGTGATGCCGAAGATTCGTGCAATCCAGTAATATTTGAGGATGGTTATTCTGGAAGGAGACTGGTCAATGCCGGTAAAACGCATCCAGAAATTGTAATGCTTTTTTTCATCCTCTGCTATGTTCCTGAGTACGGAAGCATTCGCAGGATCTTTGATATGCCGCGCCAGCATGGAATATACGTGGTATTCCGTAATTTCGTTTTTCTGCGCTCTTTTGATAACTTCCAGTATTTCTTTGCTCAGTTCAGCCATGGCTTTACAGTTTGTTTGTTATCTGTCTCAGGAAGGAAGGAATGGAGCAGAGCATGCCATAAGAAAATAAGCAGCACCCTGTGTGTCTCCTGAAAATGCCGGAAGATGGCGATACCCTTCTTCCGTGCGCAACGGGTCGGTGAAATAACTGACATTGGATACCGAACCATCCCGGTTCAGGTACTTAAGAACAGCCGTTACAGCCTTCAAAGCAGCATCAGTAAAAGGTTGTTCCGGAAGCCACTTTTTCTTCACGCCTTTCAGCAGGTAAAAGGCAAGCAATGCTGTTCCGCCCGTTTCAGGATAGGAATCCGGAGCATTGGTTAGCTGGTGCCACATTCCGTCTTTGCCCTGGAACGGTAGAAGACTGAGAGCTGTTTCATGCAACATGGAAACCATTTTTTCATATCCCGGATACGAGGGGGGAAAACAGTCAAGAACTTCCGATATACCCCTCAGGCACAATGCCTGAGCCTGGTTCCAGTAACCGGGCGATAAAAAGAGAGGATCATCGGCCCAGCCCCTGCCATGGTGCCATAAGCCTGTTTGTTCATTGCGAAGAACCTTTCTGTAAATACCAAACTGGTTTACGGCTTCATCAAACCACCCTGTATCTCCAGTTATGGCTCCGGTCCTTGCCATACAGGTGGCATAGCCCTGGAGAACCAGTACCGAAATTC
>JAAYUG010000184.1 GCA_012517825.1 Bacteroidales bacterium
AAAAAACAAATAACTGTCTTCAAACCAGTTCACATAATCAGAAACAGAATTGGCAGAACCGAATTGAAGTAGAGATATTTTTCATCCGTTTTTTCGGCTATTTGTTTCAGGAGGGTGCTTTTACCGCAGCGCCGTACACCAGTAATTACCTCAATATGGCTGCCGGTTCCATACGAACGAATCAATTGCCTCGGGATACCCAGGTTTTTCTTCCTCAATTCTTCCTGCTGACCTTCGTAAGCATCGCGTATCTGGGATAATAGCAACATGGAATTTGTTTTATTTTACCAATATATAACTTTATATATTACCAAAATACATATTAATAATTTTTAGTAACTCATTTCCTGTTCGCTTTTGCCATTTGCGGAGGTTGAAGTATGAGGAAAGGGTATGTTCCGGATTACACAGTTATACCGGCAGCCCTTCTTACGGAATGGCTTCCGAAGCGGTTTCGCATCCGGTCAACAGCCAGGTAAAGGCGGGTAATTTCGGGACGGTCGTCGAACAGGTCGAGTTGCTGTACCCCGTTGATCAGATTGCTGAAGCGGACCCCTACCAGCCGGATCAGCATGCGGCGCTGGTAAAGCTTACTGAACAATTCCTTCACCACAGGGATCAGTTGATGATCAAATACAGTATAAGGTATCTTCTGCTGGATTGTATGGGTATCGAAATTGGAATACCGTATTTTGACCGTTACACAGGAGGCAAGTTTCTGCTGTTGCCGCAGTTCATAGCACAGTTTTTCGGTCATGCTCACCAGCAGGTTATTGATATACATAACATCGGTAGTGTCCTGGTCAAAGGTATGTTCGGTACTGATGGATTTTCTTTCGCTCCAGGGTTCAACCGGTGTGGTATCAATACCGTTGGCCCTTTCCCAGATCACGATTCCGTTTTTTCCCAGCACCTTTGCGAGCATTTCGGGGGGAATCCGGCTGAGGGTTCCGATGGTGGCAATACCCATGGAACGAAGGGTATGAAATGTTTTTTCGCCGATCATCGGCATTCTCTGTATGGGCAGAGGGTTGAGAAAAGGTTGTACCTGCGGTTTTGGTACTTCGAGTTCTCCGTTGGGTTTGGCTTCGCCGGTAGCTATTTTCGACACGGTTTTATTGAGCGACAATCCAAGGGAAATAGGAAGACCTGTTTCACGGATAATCCGCTGGCGCAGTTCGTGCACCCACTTCATGCAGCCAAAGAAGCGGTCCATGCCGGTAAGGTCGAGGTAATGCTCATCAATCGAAGCTTTTTCATATACCGGAGCCGACTCGGCAATAATGTCAGTTACCATGTCGGAATAACGGCTGTACAGTTCCATGTCGCCTTTGATGAATACAGCATCGGGGCAAAGCGACCTGGCCATTTTCATGGGCATGGCCGACCTCACACCGTACCGGCGGGCTTCATAACTGCAGCTGGCAACCACACTGCGGCCGGATGTTCCGCCAATAATGACCGGTTTGCCCGCAAGCCGGCTGTTCTGAAGCCGTTCCACCGATACGAAGAAGGTATCCAGATCCATATGCACAATACTCCGGTCCATAAAACATACTGATATCTGATTTTCCGTTATTTGCAAAATTTTTGATTATTTTTTAATCATTTTTATGCTTATAATTTAATCTTTTTTTTATATTTGTTCCATGTTTTTCTCATCCAACATTCGCCTTCTCCGCAAGCGGAGAAACCGTACCCAGGATGATGTAGCCACCGCCCTGGGCATGAAACGATCCACCCTTAGCGGGTATGAGAACGGGGTTGCCGAACCGGGGCTTGAAGCCCTCCTTGCTTTTTCGCGTTATTTTCGGGTGGCTATTGACACGCTTGTGGCGGTTGACCTTTCTGCTCTTTCTGAAAGCCAGCTTTCGGAACTGGAACGCGGGTTTGATGTGTACATCAAAGGGTCCAATCTGCGCATACTGGCCACCACCGTTGACAGCCGCAATAACGAAAACATCGAAATGGTACCGGAAAAAGCAAAAGCAGGTTATACCACAGGGTATTCCGATCCGGAATTTATCAGCGAATTGCCGGTGTTTCAGTTTCCTCTTCTTTCAAAAAACAAGAAATACCGAACGTTTCAGATTAGCGGCGATTCCATGCTCCCCATTCCTGAAGGAGCATGGGTAACAGGCGAATATGTGCAGGACTGGAGCCTGATTCCTTCGGGTACAGCCTGTATTGTCTTTACCACCGATGGAGGAATTGTTTTCAAAATCATCGAAAACCTGCTCGCACAGGATCAGAAAATCAGGTTGCATTCGCTCAATCCAATGTACGAACCGTATGATGTTCCGGTGGATGAAATCAGGGAAATATGGAAGTTCGTTCATTACATCAGTTCCGAAATTCCTGAGCCTGTGCTTCCGCACCAGCAATTGGTTAAAACGGTTGTTTCCCTGAAGCAGGAATTGTCACAGATCAAAGAACAGCTATCAAAACCCGAGAACAGGGAATAGGTTAATTTCACCATCACGCCTGCTTCTTAAATGCCTGCGGGGAATCGGATCATTTTTTGACTGGGATTTCTGATTTCTGATTTCTGATTTTTTTGATCCTGAACGAAAACAAATAAAATCTCAAATCAGAAATCACAATTCACAACTCACAAATCACAAATTGACCTTAAACATCCGAAACGCTGGAACGCTGGAACTTTGGAACACTGGAACGCTGGAACCCTGGAACCCTGGAATACGATGCCATTGTTCTTAATCCCCTACGGGGAAGAAGATTAGGCTTGGATCGTCACTTCTATTGTCCTTCATCCCCTACGGGGAAAGAGCGTAAAGAAATACCGTTCATGACTCACCTCTCTGCCCTGCACTCTAAGCCCAATGCTTTACGCTATACGCTCTACGCTCTACGCTGGAACTTTAAAACCCTGGAACCCCGCCTCCATTGTCCTTAATCCCCTAACGGGGAATTGGATTTGATTTGATCATCGTTTCTATTGTCCTTCATCCCCTATGGGGAAAGAGCGTAAAGCGTAAAGAAATGGCGCTCATCAGTTTATTCTCCGCTTAACGTTCTACCCAATTGTTTACTCGGGACCGGAAAATCTCAAATCAAAAATCACAACTCACAAATCACAAATTGACCTTAAACACCCGAAACACTGGAACCCTGTAACGCTGGAACTTTGGAACCTTGGAACCATTGGAACTCTGGAACTCTGGAACTCTACTTCCCTACGTAAAATGGATTGGAACCTGACTTAACGGGACTTTTGTTCTATCCAGCGGCGGGCATTGACAAAGGCTTCAATCCAGGGCGTTACCTCGTCGTTTTTCCGGTTGCGCGGATACCACGCCCAGTTCCAGGGATATATGGAACGCTCAAGATGGGGCATCATAGCCAGGTGACGGCCATCGTCTGAACAGATGCCGGCTGTATCATAATCCGAACCGTTCGGATTGCCGGGATACTCGTGATAACTGTATTTCATGGCAATCCGGTATCTGCTTTCCTCATACGGAAGGCTGAAACGGCCTTCGCCGTGTGCCACCCAAATTCCCAGCCTGGTTCCTGCCAGGGTCTTCAGCATTACGGAATTGTTCTCCGGAATGTCAACATTCAGAAAAACCGATTCAAATTTATGCGATGCGTTATGCAGCATGCGGGGCTTCTTTTCATGGCCGGGATGCAATAACCCCAGTTCCATCATAAGCTGGCATCCGTTGCATACGCCCAGGCTCAACGTATCTTCGCGCCGGTAAAACTTTTCAAGAGCCTCCCTGGCCCTGTCATTGTACCTGAAAACACCGGCCCAACCTTTGGCAGAACCCAGAACGTCGGAATTGGAAAAACCACCCACAAACACAATCATATTTACTTCGTCCAGCGTTTCCCGCCCGCTCATCAGGTCGGTCATGTGCACGTCCTTCACATCCATGCCGGCCAGGTACATAGCCCATGCCATTTCCCTGTCGCCGTTTACACCCTTTTCGCGTATAATGGCCGCTTTGATACCGGTTGCATTCCGCCTGCTGCGTTCCAGCCCGTAATCAGCCAGCCTGCCCGTAAACCGTTCCGGAAAGATATAATTGAGTTCAATCTTTTTATACGATTCGAACCTTTCTCTGGCCAGTTCATTTCCGCTTTGCTTCCGGTCAAGAAGATAGGACGTTTTAAACCAGATATCCCGGAGAGCATCGGGGTCAAAATGTTCGGTTTTTCCGTCAAGAAAAACCTTGAGTGTCCGCCGGTCTGAAGGAACACCAATCCGGTAGCACTTAATGTTCCTGTTCTTTAGTATTTCTTCTGCTTTTCCGTCATTTTTCACCTGGATTACCACGGCAGGATTTTCAGCAAAGAGTACCTTGATCCAGTCTTTTTCTCCCAGGGAATTCAGGTCAGCATCAATGCCAATGTGGTTATCGGCAAAAAGCATTTCCAGGAGGGTGGTGATCAGGCCTCCGGCCGAGACATCGTGTCCTGCCAGAATCAATTCCTGCTCAACAAGTTCCTGAATGGCGTTAAACGCCGCCGCAAAATAACATGCGTCTTCAATGGTTGGCACCTGCATTCCCACACGGTTCCGAATCTGGGCAAAACTGCTTCCGCCCAGCCTGAACGGGCAGGATGACAAGCCAATATAGAGAAGCACCGTATCATTTTCTGCCTGCAGTACAGGCGAAACAGCTTTGCGGAAATCTGTCACTTCTCCCGCTGCTGAAACAATGACCGTTCCGGGCGCCAGTACCATTTTGCCATCGGGATATTTCTGGGTCATGGAAAGAGAATCCTTTCCTGTAGGTATATTGATTCCCAGCGCCAGGGCAAAATCGCTCGCGGCCTTAACGGCGGTATAAAGCCTTGCATCTTCCCCTTTGTTTTTTGAGGGCCACATCCAGTTGGCACTGAGTGAAACGCCCTTCAGCCGGTCCTGAACAGGTGCCCATACTATGTTCGTAAGCGCTTCGGCTATGGAAAGAACTGACCCTGCGGCCGGATCGGCAAGTCCGGCTACAGGAGCAAAACCTATGGCCGTGGCTATTCCTCTGTACCCGTTATAATCAAGCGCAGTAATTCCCAGGTTATTTAAGGGAAGCTGGATTCTTCCGGCCGTTTGCTGCATGGCAATCCGTCCGGTTACCGAGCGGTCAACCTTGTTCGTCAGCCAATCCTTGCATGCCACTGATTCAAGCTGAAGCACCTGTTCTACATACGCATGCAGATGTTCCGCGGTATAGTCCACTTCGACAAAATCGGCAGGACGGGTTTCGTCGTTGATCACCGTTCTCGGGGGCTTGCCGAACAAGTAAACCAGCGGAAGATTGATGGGCTTCTGACCTGTTGTCTTGCGTGCAAACACCAGGCAATGATCATCGGTCACCTCGCCGATCTGATACATAGGAGCACGTTCCCTTTCGGCAATTTTTTCAAGCTCGGGAACATCTTCCTCATGCAGAACCAATCCCATCCGCTCCTGCGACTCATTTCCTATGATTTCCTTTTCCGACAGGGTGGGATCACCAACGGGCAGTTGATCCATGTCGATAACGCCTCCGGTTTGTTCCACCAGTTCCGACAAACAGTTCAGGTGGCCCCCTGCGCCGTGATCGTGTATGGAAACAATGGGATTCCTGTCTGACTCCGACAGCGCTCTGATGGCATTATAAACGCGTTTCTGCATTTCGGGGTTCGACCTTTGCACGGCGTTGAGCTCAATGCTGTTATGGTATTCGCCGGTAGCAACTGATGAAACGGCTCCCCCGCCCATGCCGATCCGGTAATTATCCCCTCCCAGCAGAATGATTTTATCCCCTTTCACAGGAACATCTTTCATTGAATCAGCTGCACGGGCAAAACCCACTCCGCCTGCCAGCATAATCACCTTATCGTAACCATAAATCCGGCCGTTCTCGTCGTGTTCAAATGTAAGAACCGCTCCGCAGATCAGAGGCTGTCCGAATTTATTGCCGAAATCAGACGCTCCGTTTGAGGCTCTGATCAGAATATCTTCAGGAGGATGGTACAGCCATTTCCGGGGAGCTGTCTTCTTTTCCCAGCTTCTTCCGCCGTCAGGACGAGGGTAGGAAGTAACATAGACAGCCGTGCCGGCCAGAGGAAAACCACCTTTGCCTCCTCCCATACGGTCGCGGATTTCTCCGCCCGACCCGGTGGCAGCTCCGTTGAAAGGTTCTACGGTGGTCGGAAAGTTATGCGTTTCGGCCTTTAAGGATATAACGCATTCGGTATCGCGCAAAGAAAAATAATCCGGCCTGTCCTGCTTCACCGGAGCAAACAGACTGACAACAGGCCCTTTCAGAAAGGCACAGTTATCGCTGTAAGCCGACACCACCCGGTTCGGATGCATTTTTGTCGTCAGCTTTATGAGCTGAAACAGGGTGTTTTCCTTCTGTATTCCGTCGATAACAAATATCCCGTTGAAAATCTTATGCCGGCAATGTTCGGAATTCACCTGGGAGAAGCCAAAAATTTCGCTGTCGGTTAATCTGCGTCCAAGCGTTTTGCTTACATCCTGCAGGTAGGCAATTTCCTCCGCACTTAACGCAAGGCCTTCTTTCTCGTTATAGGCAGCAATATCATCGATTTCAAAAATGGGATCCGGTTTACGGCCGATGGTAAACAGGTTCTGATCCAGTTCGGGAAATACATTCTGAAGCATCGGGTCATAAGAAGGCTTCGCTTCCTGAGTGGGCGTAAATTCTTCTATCCGCACAATTCCTTCAATACCTATGTTGCGGGTTATTTCAACCGCATTGGTACTCCAGGGGGTGATCATTTCGCGTCTCGGACCAATGAAGGGACCCTTTACAGCAGTTTTGTCAATACATTCTGCTCCGCCGAAGAGCCATTTCAGTTTATTCAGATCATCCGCCGGCAGAGGCTGATTGGCCTGAACGGCAATTATCTTATCTTCAGATGTTTGGAAAAAGAGAACCATATGCATCGTTTAATGCTTCAAAAGTACTAATTTTTAACAGCCTCCCTCATCAAAAGTTCAATGAACGGAAAGTTCCCGGAATCCGGTTGTGCAAAACAT
>JAAYUG010000185.1 GCA_012517825.1 Bacteroidales bacterium
ATCCACAGATTGGTACCTTTAAAGACGATATCTTTGCGGATGGTTGCATCAGTATTCCCAAAATCCTCCAGCTCCGGTTCAAGGTTGAGGTAATGAAGAAATAAGCGGAAGTAATGTGATAAGTTCATGGCGGGTAAACCATAATTTAGGCAAAGTTGGCAAAATTTAACCTGATTTTTTCCATTACTGCTCACTTTTTTGGTGTACACTTAAGTCAGGTTTATCCCTCCCGATGTAACAGGATTCCTTTCAATTCGGCCCAAGCGCAATGTTAGCCCGGATTGCGCATCAGGAGCGAAAGCGAACTGATGCGCAGTGGGTTTGCCTTGTGCGAAAGCATCCGGGCAAATCCCGCTGAAACGAAGTGAAAGCGGCCCAACGGGCACATTGCGAATGCTCTCATGAGCAATGCGGATTAAGCCCGGATTGCACATCAGGAGTGTAAGCGAACTGATGCGCAGTGCGCAGGCCTTGCGCGAAAGCATCCGGGCAAATCCCGCTGAAACGAAGTGAAAGCGGCCCAACGGGCACATTGCGAATGCTCTCATGAGCAATGCGGATTAAGCCCGGATTGCGCATCAGGAGTGTAAGCGAACTGATGCGCAGTGCGCAGGCCTTGCGCGAAAGCATCCGGGCAAATCCCGCTGAAACGAAGTGGAAGCGGCCCTTGCGGCAACTGGCGCATTTTTAAGATACCCAATACAGGAATGATTCGCATTGCATGAGAATTTTTTTCTAATGCAATGCGTTTGACAAAATATCTTCAAAAATCAGGCTGATATTCTTTAAGCAGGCATACTTCACCGTCAAACACCGCATAGCTGCTGCCAAATATCCATTCTCCAAGGTTGATGAGGCGGGATGTGCCGTTGAGGTTGATATCAATGGCCACATGCCGGTGGCCAAATACAAAATAGTCGAAATGCTCCCTTTCCAGAATCTTTCTCGCAAATACAATTTGTTCTTCTTTTTCCTCCCCCTGAAATGCTTCTGATACCCCTTTGGAATACCTGCTCTTTTTTGACCACCAGTGGGCAAAGGCTGTTGAAGCATTGGGATGGATACGTGCATAGAACCATTGCAATACTTTGGAATGGAAAATGGCCTTCAGCAGCTTGTACCCAGGATCACCGGGACCCAATCCATCACCATGGGCAATATAGAAACGTTTCCCTTTAAGCACGGTTATCAGCGGTCCATTATGAACGGTAAGCCCTATTTCGGAAGGCAGGTAATCAAAAACCCATACATCATGGTTGCCGGTAAAAAAATGGATATCAATGCCGCGATCAGATAATTCGGCCAGTTTTCCCAGGGTCCGCACAAACCCCCTGGGCACAACCTTCCTGTATTCAAACCAGTAATCAAAGATGTCGCCTAACAGATACAGAGCTTCGGCATCCTGTTTGATCTCATCAAGCCACTGAACAAATTTCCTCTCTCTTTGCCTGCTTTTTTCAACCGGGTGCAGGCCCAGATGGAGATCGGAAACAAAATAAATGTTACCCATGCTGATCTAACGTAAAAGGGGAGCAATAATGGCGGCAAGATTATCCGGGTCGGGATTTACCGCAACGATTTCTCCATCCTTGTTGATAATGTATTCTGAAGGCAATTGCTGAACATTGTACAGCCGGGCGGCAAGTGATGTTTCGAACGGACCGCCCCAGACACTGATCCATGGATAGCCTGCATCCAGCACAAAGGCTGCCCATTTAGGCCTGTCGGGATCAAGAGAAACCTGATAAATCCGTAATCCTTTCTTCTCAAAACGTTTATACAGTTCAACAAACTCCCGGTTCTGAACCAGGCACCCCGGCAAATCGGAACGCCAGAAACTGACAAGAATCACTTTCCCTGTGAGCGAAGAAAGCCTGATGGTGTCGGAGGAAACGTTAGGCAAACGCAGGTCGGGAAATCCGATGGATTTTTTCTGCGCCAGCGTTGTCAGTAAAAGCCGTTGCCGCTGATTCATCAGCCGGTTGAAATGGGCACGAAGGGCTTTCACTTCATCAGAATGCGGATATCTTTTCGAAAGCGAGTCACCGGCTATTTTAAAATACTGAAGGTCTTTGGCCGAATAGAAGACCCATGTACTGTCATCGTACTTCTGATAAAGTGCATAGATGCTGGCCAGGGAATTGTAGTGCGAAAGAACAAAACGAATGCTCTCCCTGTGCTGGGAATCGGCCAGTGCCCTGAATTCGGCATCAAGGCTGGCCCGGTCAGAATCATACTTCTGGTCGGTTGGTAAAGCATTGTACAGATTCCGCAGAGAATCCATTTTATGAACCGTAACATACAGCCTTTGCCCCAATTCACGGATAGACTGCGAACCAGGCGAACCATTTACCTCGTATCCGAAAGGAAGTTTTTCCTGAGGCACCTTCAGGCGAATGCGCTCACCCGGTTCGGCCAGCAGCATAATCCATTTTTCTCCGGGAAAAACCAGTTTATAAAAACGCGGCTGGCTGGTCTGAACAGTGAACGTATGCCGTCCTGAATCCTTCAGTTTAGCCGAATCCATGGGAAATTCCCTGTCAACTTTTATTTCCTTCAGAACAACAGTGGTTTTATCCTTCCCTCCGGAATAATCAAGAATGATCTTTACCTTATTCTGTTTCCCGCAGGAAGCCAGAACCAGCATCAGAATGTACAGAATGGCAGCCCTCTTTGTCATAAAATTATTCATTGGTTTCAGAGTTTTTTCGCGCTTCAGCAATAACAGCACCGAGTCGTTCGGGGGGAACATCCCGTTCATAAATGCGTCCGTCTTTCCCGATTACAATAATCAGGGGCAGTGCTTCTACCGAATAAAGTTTCACAACCGGCGAATTCCAGAATTTGAGATCACTCACCTGCGGCCATGACAAACGGTCATCGGCCACTGCTTTCTGCCAGGCATCTTTGCTCCGGTCAAGGCTAACCTGCAGAAGCTGGACCTCATTGGGATTCAACCTGAAGTATTCCTGCCGGAGCATTTTGTTCAGAGCCCTGCTTTTCTGATCCCATGAAGCCCAGAAAACAAGACAAACTACTTTGCCGCGGAAAGAACTTAGCTGCACAGTATCTCCGTTGAGCGAGAGCATAACAATTTCAGGCGCAGGCATCCCTTTCCCTGCTCTTGCAACATACGATTCCTTGGCCCTCTTCTGTTCATCCCATGCGATCATTTGCGACCGAAGCATCCGCACGGGAGTGGAGGCAGGATATAAAGCATTCAGGGCTGAATCCACCATGTGGTAGTATATATAATCTTCTTCCGGGCGCAACACCGGCTCACTCCGTGATAATCCCGCCGAAGGAACCTGCTGGTACAATGCCATCAGTCCGGCCAGGTAAGAACAGTTCTTCCTTACAAAAGCGCGGGCAAATTCTTTCTTTTCCGCAACAAGACGGCGGTAGGCCGAATCCAGCTCCGGTTTTATTTCACCGGCAAAACGGGGACTGTACAAACTATCATAAAAAGTCTTCGCCAGTGCTTTGAAATCTTCCTGGTACAACTCCTGATTCCTGACCAGTTCACTTACCTTTTCGGAATCTTCCGATCCCCTGACTGTATAATTTTTCCAGTATTCCTTTACAGGGGAAGCAAGCGCAATTCTCTCGCCCGGATGAACGGCAAGCACTATACTCTTTTTGCTCTCTTCAAATCGAATGGAATAAAATTCAGGAAAATCGGTATGCAATGTAAAACGGAAACGGCCCTTGTCGTCGGTAATTGCTGAATCAACCGGTTCCAGTTCCGAACTGTTCATATGAAAGCAAACCACTTTCTGATTCATAGCAAAAGGGAAAGACCCTTCGATGACTGTTTTACCGCCTTTTCCCCTGCAGCCTCCTGCAACAAAAACAACCGCTGCTGCCAGGATCAATAACCTGCTGTTGAATCTGCATCGAATTTGCCCGGCAGAAATGATTCTTCTCATAGTTACCATTTTCGGATGCTGCGAAGATAATTTTTTCCGGACTATGTTTCTTTTATAGCGCAAAGAAACTTCAATTGCTGAAAAACTTTTGGCAAAATTTCAGGGAATGCAAATTTATTATTATATTTTCACGTCAAATCTTAACAAGCATTCCAACTAAAACGCAAATCGTTTGTTAGTTGATGCCTTCTAAAAACATTTTGAGATATGGCCTATATCAATTTCGACAAAAATAAGCTGGTGAACCTGGAATATTCACTGAGCAAGGAAATTCTCCGTTCCAACCGGGCCGGGTCGTATGCATCGACTACCATCATCGGCTGCAATACCAGAAAATACCATGGTTTGCTTGTATGCCCGCTGGAACAGATTGATGGCGACAAACATGTTCTTCTTTCATCGTTTGACGAAACGGTAATACAGCACGGCAGTGAATTCAATCTGGGAATTCATAAATATGCCGGTGATACGTATTATCCGAAAGGGCATAAATATGTCCGCGATTTTGAGGTGGAATTTGTTGCCAAAACCACCTATCGGGTCGGAGGTGTGGTGCTTACCAAAGAAAGCCTTATGGTAGGAAAAGAAGAACAGATTTTACTGCGGTACACCTTGCTGGATGCCCATTCGCCCACCACTCTGCGTTTCAGGCCATTTCTTGCTTTCCGGAATTTTCACACCCTTACCCATGCCAACCTCGATGCTAACACCAAAGCCGAACCGGTAAAAAACGGCGTCCGCATTAAAATGTACCATGGATATCCTTACCTTTATATGCAGTTTAATAAACCAGTTGATTTTGTTCCGGTTCCTGACTGGTATTATGGCATTGAATACACCGAAGAAATGAAGCGCGGATACGAATTCCGCGAAGATCTTTTTGTGCCGGGATATTTTGAACTGCCCATCGAAAAAGGCGAATCCATTATCTTTTCTGCCTCGCTCAGGGAAGCAGATCCGGCAGGGCTGAAAAGAAAGTTCCAGAATGAACTAAAAAACCGTATTCCGCGTGACAGTTTCAAAAACTGCCTTCGCAACGCAGCCGAACAATTTATTGTACGGCGCGACAAAAAAACGGAAATTACCGCCGGTTTCCCCTGGTTCGGAACATGGGGCCGTGATACGTTCATTTCTCTTCCCGGCCTCACCATCGCCCTTGATGACCCCAAAACATTCCGGGCAGTGGTTGACACACAGATCGACAAAATGAAAGACGGCCTTTTCCCCAACATGGGAAAAGATGCGGACCCCGCTTTCAACAGTGTGGATGCCCCGCTCTGGTTCTTCTGGAGTTTACAGCAATATGCCAATGAATATCAGGCGCATGAGGAAATATGGAAAAAATATAAAAAGCCGATGCAGAACATTCTCGAAGCATACCGCCATGGCGCTCCATTCAACATCCGCATGCACGAAAACGGATTGATTTTCTCCGGTGAACCCGGACGTGCCCTTACCTGGATGGATGCCGTCATTCACGGAAAACCCGTTACCCCCCGTATCGGATATGATGTTGAAATCAATGCCCTCTGGTATAACGCAGTCCGGTTTGCCCTTGAACTTGCAAAGAATGCCCGCGACAGCCGCTTTGTCAGTCAGTGGAAAGACATACCCGAAAAAACCGGAAAATCATTCATTGAACATTTCTGGAACCCTGAACTCGGGTATTGCGCCGATTACGTCAACGGCAATTACCGCGATTTTTCCGTAAGGCCCAATATGGTCATAGCCGCATCACTTCCCTACTCGCCTCTTTCAGATGAAATGATCAATTCCATCCTGGGATTCGTAGAACGAGAATTGCTCACGCCAAAAGGATTACGTACCCTTTCTCCGAATGACCCTGCCTACATTGGTATTTACGAAGGAGATCAGGCCTCCCGCGATGCCGCCTACCACCAGGGTACCGTATGGCCCTGGCTTCTGCAACCATACGCACTGGCGTATCTCAAACTTCACAAAACTTCCGGAATCAGCCACCTTAAAAAAATCGTCGAAGGATTCGAGAGCGATATGAGCGAATACGGAATTGGTACCGTTGGTGAAATTTATGATGGCGATCCTCCCCATATGCCCAGGGGTTCAATAAGCCAGGCATGGAGTGTAGCTGCATTACTCTGGATTGACTTTACACTGAATAAACTTGAAAAGAATCTGAAACAAGATAATTCGAAAAAACTATGAGGGTTCTAATGTTCGGATGGGAGTTCCCTCCTCATATTACCGGAGGGCTTGGCACTGCCTGTTATGGGCTTACCAAGGGACTCTCGCGGTACAAAGATGTGGATGTAACCTTTGTTGTGCCCAAAGCATATGGCGATGAAGACCAGTCTTCGGCCCGCATTATCGGAGCCGATGGTGTGCATATTAAGGAAAGAACATTCACTTTCAGCGACTTCTTGCGGAAAATGAAAATGATCGAAGTGGAATCACTTCTTGTGCCGTACCTCACCCCGGAAGAATTTGAGAAAAGCTTTGAAACACTCTCTGAAAAAGAAATCGGGGTCAGCCTCCAGACGCGGGTTCGTGGCCGGCTCCGGTTTACAGGAACCTATGGAAAAAATCTCTTTCAGGAAATTTCGAATTACGCCCTGGTCGCCACCGTGCTGGCCCATGAACATCATTTCGATATCATTCATGCCCACGATTGGCTGACATTCCCTGCCGCACTCGCTGCCAAAGCCGTTTCCGGCAAACCCCTCGTGGTGCATGTCCATGCAACCGATTTCGACCGGAGCGGAGGAAGCGTAAACCCTTCCGTCTATGAAATTGAAAGGAAAGGCATGGAAGGTGCCGATAAAGTGATTACTGTCAGCAACCTTACGCGCGAAACCGTCATCCAAAAATACGGCATCCCTCCCGAAAAAGTGGTCACCATTTATAACGCAGTGGATCCTCTGACCGAAGAAGAACGCGCCCGGGAAAAGAAAGGAATCCAGGAGAAAATCGTCACTTTCCTCGGAAGAATTACCCTGCAAAAAGGCCCTGAGTATTTTATTGAAGCAGCCAATAAAGTCCTGCAGAGAATGGACAATGTCCGCTTTGTTATGGCCGGAAGCGGCGACATGCTGCACCGCATGATACGACGGGCCGCCCGCCTGCGGATCGTGGACCGGTTTCACTTTACCGGCTTTCTCCGGGGTGATGATGTGCAGAAAATGTTCTCCCTCAGCGATGTTTATGTTATGCCTTCCGTCTCGGAACCTTTCGGTATTAGCCCCCTCGAAGCCATGCAAAGCAGCGTGCCTGTTATTATTTCATATCAGTCAGGCGTATCTGAGGTTCTGAAATATGCCATCAAGGTGAATTTCTGGGACGTGGACGCTATGGCTGATGCGATTTATGGAATCCTTAACTACGACGCCCTCTCGGATTTCTTTAAAAAATACGGCAAGGAAGAAGTGCTTCAGATGAAATGGGAGAACTCAGCCGGAAAACTCCGGGAAGTATATAAATCATTATGCAGATAATTGATGCCGGTATAATAATTCTCATTAATTAAAATTATCATTGCGATATGAAAACCATTTGCTTATACTTTCAGGTTCATCAGCCTTTCCGGTTCAGACGCTACCGATTCTTTGATATAGGACATGACCATTACTATTACGACGATTACAGCAACGAAAGCATTCTGCATAAAGTTGCTCAGAAATGCTATCTCCCCGCTAATACGATCCTGTACAATCTTATCAAGGAATACGGAAGCCGCTTCAAAGTAAGTTTCAGCATATCCGGAACCGCCATCGACCAGTTCCGGCTCTATGCCCCGGAAGTTCTGGAGAGCTTTAAAAAACTGGCTAAAACAGGATATGTCGAATTTCTGGCCGAAACGTATGCCCATTCACTGAGTTCGCTCATTAACCGGGAAGAGTTTGAAGCCCAGGTGACAAAGCACAGGGAAACGATCAAGGAAATCTTCGGGCAAACCCCGACTGTTTTCCGAAATACCGAACTCGTCTATTCCGACGAAATCGGCGCTATGATAGCCGACATGGGATTTAAAACTGTGGTGACGGAAGGAGCCAAACACATTCTTGGCTGGAAAAGCCCAAACTATGTATATTGCAATGCCATTAACCCGCGACTGAAAGTGCTTCTCAGAAATTTCAAACTCAGCGACGATATTTCCTTCCGGTTTTCCAATAAATCATGGAATGAATACCCGCTCACGGCCGATAAGTATGTAGCATGGCTCAATGCCCTCGACAAAAAAGAACAAACGGTAAACATTTTCATGGATTACGAAACCTTTGGAGAACACCAGGACCAGAACACGGGAATTTTCGAATTCCTCAAAGCTCTGCCCCGGGCTGTATTCTCCAGATCATCCTACCATTTTGCCACTCCCTCTGATGTTGCTGACCGGCACCAGCCAATAGCGGCCATCTCGGCTCTTCATCCCATTTCGTGGGCCGACGAAGAACGCGACATCTCTGCCTGGTTGGGAAATGAGCTTCAGCAGGCTGCCTTTAACAAACTCTATTCCCTCCGCCAGCTGGTTCTTAAAAACAATGAAGCGCAAATTTGGGAGGACTGGAAAAACCTGCAAACAGCCGACCACTTTTATTATATGTCAACCAAAGTACTCTCTGACGGGGAAGTGCATAAATACTTCAATCCTTACGATTCTCCCTATGACGCTTTTATTAATTACATGAACATTCTGAGCGATTTCGAAATCAGGCTGAAACAGGAACAAAAAATGCCTTCCGACCCTGCATACCTTATGAAACTTCTGGAAGAAAAGGAAAGGATCATCGAAGATCTCTCGAAACAAATTCCACCAAATATATCTTCAAAAACCCCAAGTAAAACCCTAAAAACCAAAACGATGAAAAAAGAAGCAACGAAAGCTAAAAAGGAGCAGGTAGCGCCTGCCGAAAAGAATGCCAAAACGGCTGAAAAAGCACCCGCCAAGAAAACGGTAAAGAAAACTACAGCCAAGAAAACAGCGGCAAAAAAAGCAACGGCAAAACCGGCGGCGAAAAAAACCACCGCTAAAAAAACAGCTAAGAAGACAACCGCTAAAAAAGCTGCACCCAAAAAGACAGCAGCAAAAAAGACAACCGCCAAAAAAACAGCCAAACCGGCTGCAAAAAAAGCTGTTGCCAAAAAAGCCGCGCCAAAAAAAGCAGCAGCCAAGAAATAATTTTGTTTTACCACGAAGCTTTATTAACCGGCTTCTTTAATATGAATCTATGACAAGTAAATTGCTCCATCCCGACTACCTCTTTGAAGTAAGCTGGGAGGTTTGCAACAAAGTGGGCGGAATCCATACCGTTCTGTCCACCAAAGCGTTAACCCTGGTTAATCAGTTAGGTGAAAAATTCCTGCTCATTGGTCCTGATGTCTACAGGGAAGAACATGCCAATTCCGAATTTTTGGAAGATCCCGGGCTTTTCAGCGACTGGAAACAGCAGGCACTGACTGAGGGTTTACGCATTCGCACAGGCCGCTGGAATATTACCGGAAATCCCATTGTTATTTTGGTTGATTTTACTTCCCTTATCAGCAGGAAAGATGAAATTTTTGCCAAACTGTGGGAAAGCTACAAACTCGATTCTATTTCCGGACAATGGGATTACATCGAACCGGCTCTTTTTGGGTATGCCGTTGGCCAGGTAATTGAAAGCTTCCTCAAATTTCACCAGCTTTTACGCGAAAAAGTTGTTGCCCAGTTTCACGAATGGATGACAGGAACAGGCATTCTCTACCTGAAAGAGAAATTGCCTCAGGTTTCCACTGTGTTTACCACCCATGCCACCGTACTCGGCAGGGCTCTGGCAGGTAACGGAAGGCCTCTTTACAGTGGTCTTGCTTCCTACAACCCCGATGACCTGGCCCGTGAATTTAACGTGGTGGCCAAGCAAAGCCTCGAAAAACTCAGCGCAAAGCATGCCGACGCATTCACCACAGTAAGTGAGATAACCGCACGTGAATGCAAACATTTTCTCCACAGGGAAGTAGATGTTATTACTCCCAACGGATTTGAAGATTCGTTTGTGCCTCCCCCCGGAGAATACGAACAAAAACGCCAGCTGGCGCGCAGTAAACTACACCAGGTTGCTGCAGCATTATTCAATGCACCTCTCCCCGACGATACCTTCTTTCTGGCAACAAGCGGCCGGTATGAGTTCCGCAACAAGGGAATTGACCTGGTAATCGATACCCTTGCCAACCTGAGCAAAAATCCCGATGGAAGAACCATCGTTGCCTTTATTCTTGTGCCCGCCAACCACTTTGGACCAAGAAAAGATCTGCTCCAAAAGTTACAGGAACATACCAGTGAACCGCTGAACGGAAACATTCTTACACACAACCTCCACGATGCCGAATACGACCCCATTTTAAACCGTATCCGCGCAAAAGGACTATCCAACCACCCCGACAGCAAGGTAAAAGTTGTCTTTGTACCTTCTTATCTAAACGGAGATGACGGTATTTTCAACCTTTCCTATTACCACCTTCTTGCTGGCTTTGACCTTACGCTTTTCCCTTCCTATTACGAACCATGGGGTTATACCCCGCTGGAAAGCATTGCTTTCTCCGTGCCCACAATCACCACTTCGCTCAGCGGGTTCGGGCTCTGGGTGCGGAAAGAAGTTAAAGACCCCGACAGTGCAGTGTATGTTGTCGACCGAAACGACAACAACGACGGGGAAGTTGTTTCGGCCATGGCATCCATTGTACGGCAGGTAGCATCCCTTACCCCCGAATCGTTTGCCTCGGCCATGAACCGCTCAAGGGAAATTTCCCTTCTTGCCTTATGGGAAAACTTTATTGACTATTATAAAGACGCTTATAAGATTGCTATTGCCAAGGCGGAAGACCGCGCCGAACTGTTCGTTTATATCGGCCCGGCTCCTCAGGTGGTCAAGCGTCCTGCAATTTCAGAACCCAAATGGACTACCCTCACCATTCAGGGCAATATCCCTCCAAAACTTGCAGCCCTTGATGAATTGGCTAACAACCTTTGGTGGTGCTGGAATTATCCTGCACAGGAACTTTTTCAGCGCATTGACCCTCAGCTGTGGGAAGCATCGGAACATAACCCCATACTGTTGCTCGAAGGTACTGACTTCAAACGGTTCAGGGAACTGGAAAAGGATCATGATTTCCTGAACCATCTCGATTATGTGTACCGCGAGTTCAAAAACTACATGGCTGTTACCCCGCCCCAGGGCTCGCCCAAAATTGCTTACTTCAGCATGGAATTCGGCCTGCATGCTTCCCTCAAACTTTACTCCGGCGGGCTTGGCCTTCTGGCAGGAGATTACCTCAAAGAAGCCAGTGATTCCAATGTCGATATGGTAGGGATAGGCCTCCTTTACCGCTACGGTTACTTTGACCAGGTGCTTTCGGTAAACGGCGAACAACAGGCAACATACAAGCGTCAGGCATTCGGCCAGATGCCCCTGCAAAAATTAACCAATGAAAACGGTGACTGGCTCACTGTATCGCTTGCGCTTCCTGGCCGTACTGTAACCATCCGGCTCTGGAAGATTCAGATAGGGCGCGTTCCACTAATCCTCCTCGATACCGACTTTGACCTCAATGACCCGAGGGATCAATCCATAACCCATCAGCTCTATGGCGGGGACCTTGAAAACCGCCTGAAGCAGGAAATGGTGCTCGGAATTGCCGGTGTAAGAGCTCTGCAGGCCCTGAAAATCGAACCCACCGTATTTCATAGCAATGAAGGCCACTCCGCTTTCATCGGGCTGGAAAGACTCAGATACTACATTGTTGACCGGAAACTCTCCTTCGAAGTTGCCAGAGAAATTGTCCGCTCGTCCACCCTTTTCACTACCCATACCCCTGTGCCGGCCGGCCACGATGCATTCCCTGAAGACCTTCTCCGGGTTTACATTTCTCACTATCCTGAAAGACTCAACATCAAATGGGAAGATCTCATCGCCCTCGGACGCTTTAACCCATACGACACTTCAGAAAAATTCTCCATGAGCGTGCTGGCGGCCAATCTTTCATGCTACATGAACGGAGTAAGCCGCCTCCATGGAAAAGTCAGCCAGGAAATGTTCGCTCCCCTTTACAAAGGATATTTCCCGGAAGAAACCCATATCGACTATGTAACCAACGGTGTTCATTATTATACCTGGACGCATAAGAAACTGCGCCAGCTCTATGAAAACTCCTTCGGAGAAGGATTCCTGCACGATCAGTCCAATCCTGACTACTGGAGGAAAATTCATCATGTTCCAGATAAAGACCTCTGGAACATCAAGCAAAGCCTGAAAACTGAACTCATCGATTACCTCAAGAAGCGCTTTCTCTCCGGCAAAGCCAGCCGCCATGAAAATCCCAGGCATCTGGTTGATATTGTGGAAAACCTCGATGACAAGGCCCTTATCATTGGCTTCGCACGGCGTTTTGCTACCTACAAACGGGGCAACCTGCTCTTCAGAAACCTGGATAGGCTGGCCCAGATCGTAAATGATCCGGACCGCCCGGTGCGCATCCTTTTTGCCGGAAAAGCACATCCCAACGATGGAGGAGGACAGGAACTCATTAAACAGATTGTTCAGATATCACGGATGCCGCAGTTTGTCGGAAAAATTGTTTTCATCGAAAATTATGATATCGAACTTGCCCAGCGCATGGTGGCCGGAGTGGATGTATGGCTGAACACTCCTACCAGAACAATGGAAGCATCGGGAACCAGCGGGGAAAAAGCTTCCATGAACGGCACCATCCATTTCAGTGTGCTTGACGGTTGGTGGTGCGAAGGCTACCGCCCTGATGCAGGATGGGCACTGAGCGAAAAACCTACTTACGAAAACGAAGACTTCCAGAACCAGCTCGATGCGGAAACAATCTACTATACCCTGGAAGATGATATAATTCCCAAATATTACAGCCGCAACCACGAAGACGTGCCTGTGGAGTGGGTAAAGTATATCAAAAATACCATTGCCGAAGTGGCTCCCCACTTTACGATGAAGCGCCAGCTGAACGACTATATTGCCAAGTTCTATGGTAAACTCCATGAACGGTATCTGCATATCACAGCCGACGACTTCAGTGTCGCCAAGGATATTGCTCTCTGGAAGCGGATGGTTGCCAGAATCTGGAAAAACATCTCGGTGATCTCTTCCTGCATGCCCGAAAATCAGCAGCAATTGCTCAAAGTGGGGGAAGAATACCACTGTGAGGTGGTCCTCGATATCGACCGGCTTCTGCCCGAAGAGGTTGGTGTGGAACTGGTGATGTTGCGGCATGAAGGAGAGAAGAAATTCCTTGACGTCCGGCAGGAATTTGAGTTCGTAAAACAGATCGACGGAAAAGCCATTTATAAAATTGCCGTTGTGCCAACCCGTCCGGGAACCTTCAGCGCCGGCATGCGCATCTTCCCCAAAAGCAACCTTCTGCCGCACAGGCAGGATTTCTGCATGGTGAAGTGGATTTGATTCTCACCGGTACAGCACTACCACACGCGGGGTGTGGATATGCGCTTAAACACAAGGCCTGTCCTGCTGGGCAGGTATAGCTTCAGCTGGTTCTCTCCCATGGATGCCAGCCTTGCCAGAGGTTCGGCAAAATAGGTCAGATTGTGATCCACCCGTGCAAAACCTCCGTACCGTGCATCGTCCGTATCCAGCACAACCGCATATTTTCCCGGATGTACCCGTACTCCGTAATCAGTAAACGATGTAACCGGATTAAAATTGAACACAAACAGGTAATTGCGCCGCTGAAAGGCAAGCACCTGATCATGCTCAACGGCGGTCATCAATGCCGGAAAAGGCTCATCGAACAGAGAAGATTCCTTTACCAGGGCAAGCATGTCCCTGTCAAAATCGGCCAGCCAGTGGTAGCGCAAATCGTCCCTGTCGCACAAACTCCATTGCCTTCTTGCGTACAAATACGACCAGTTATTGCCTTCCCGCGGAAAATCAATCCATTCAGGATGCCCGAATTCATTCCCCATAAAATTCAGGTAGCCTGCACCGGCCGTAGCAATGGTAACCAGCCTGATCATTTTGTGCAGTGCCATTCCCCTGTCAATAACCAGGCTTTGTTTACGTTTCGACATGTTTTCATACATGTCCTTGTCCATCAGACGGAATGCAATGGTCTTATCTCCTACCAGTGCCTGGTCATGCGACTCGACATATCCTATATTCTTTTCATCCTTCCTGCGGTTGGTCAGTTCATAGTACATTTCTGAAACATTCCATTGCTCGTCGGGTTTTTCCTTGATAATCTTTATCCAGTAATCAGGGGTACCCATGGCAAGCCGGTAATCAAAGCCATATCCGCCGTCTTTAAGGGGTACTGCCAGACCGGGCATTCCGCTCATATCCTCGGCTATGGTTATGGCATCGGGCCTCATTTCATGGATCAGCTTGTTGGCCAGAGCAAGATAGGCGATGGCATCCTCATCCTGGTTCTCATTGTAATACATGTCGTAGCTGGTAAAATTTTGTCCCAGCCCATGGTCCAGATAAATCATGCTGGTAACCCCGTCAAACCGGAAACCGTCGAAATGGTACTCTCCCAGCCAGAAAGCACAATTGGACAGTAAAAAATGAATGACCTCCGGCTTTCCGTAATTAAAACACAATGAATCCCATGCAACATGCTCCCTGCGGGGTCCGTCATGAAAAAACTGATAGGGTGTACCATCATAGCGGCCCAGGCCCTCAATCTCATTCTTTACGGCATGGGAATGCACCAGATCCATAATCACCGACATGCCATATCCATGGGCCTCATCAATAAGGGCTTTCAGCTCTTCCGGCGTCCCGAAACGGGAGGAAACGGCAAAAAAGCTGGAAACATGGTATCCGAAGGATCCATAATACGGATGTTCCTGTATGGCCATCAATTGAAGGGTATTATACCCTGCTCTCACTATACGTGGTAATACATTGCGCCGAAATTCATCAAAAGTTCCTATACGGCATTCTTCTGTCGCCATCCCCACATGTGCTTCATAAATCAGGGGAGCAACCGGCGGTCTTTTGTAATCATGTTTCCATACATACGGCTCGGAAGGATCCCATATCTGGGCAGAAAAAATAAGGGTATCAGGATCCTGAACAGCTCTTCTGGTCCATGCCGGTATGCGCTCTCCACCGCCTCCCGGCCATTCGATAAACAATTTGTACAGGTCTTTATGACGAAGCTGGTTAGCGGCAAGACGCAATTCCCAGGTGTCATGCGAAATTCTTGAAAACGCATATTCTCCCTTCTTTTTCCAGCCCGAAAAATCTCCGATCAGATAAATAGCCGTCGCATTCGGAGCCCATTCCCTGAATACCCATCCATCCTTCTCTTTATGCACTCCATAGTACAGATGCCCTGCAGCAAAATCCGTAAGATTCCCTTTCCCCCCGGTCAGATCTTTTTCCCGCTTGTAAACATAATTGTTCCTAACTGTAATTTTCGGCAGATAAGGTTTTAACCACGGATCACGTTCAACAAAGGAAGGAACCTTTTTCATGGTGCATGGTTTTATGCAGTTTTCCCCTATGCGTGTTTGACATTCTAAATATATCAAAATATTCGGGTTCTGCCTCCCGAAAATATTTCAAAACTCTATTTTTCCATAGTATCGGCATGCTTTTTCTTTGGCAGAAGTGGAAACGGCCCTTGCGGCACATTGCGCAGTTGTTGATGCGCAGGGTTTTAACCAATTCAAATTGATGACCATCAGAAAAAGCACCAAAACGATATGTTTACGAAATTCGCGCAGGAATAAATTCAATCAAAATCCTACCCCTCTTTCGTATTATCAGGAAACATACATTGGGAGAAAAAGGCCAGAAAAGAATAAATACTAAAGATATTCCTTCAAGGTCTGTTTTTTCAGATAATCTTTGAACTGCTCCGTCATGGTGCGGGTCACATTATTGAAAATGCATTTTTCAAACGGACATACCGGCTTTTCCATAGGGCAGTCCATAACGACAATTTCCCCTTCAATGGCTTCATAAATCTGAAGAAGGTTGATGTCAGCCGGTTTTTTGCGCATGACAAACCCGCCATTCGGCCCTCGTGTTGAAGAAAGAAAACCTACCTTGGCAAGACGCTGCAAAATTTTCGCAACGTGATGGCGCGAGGAACCCATTATATCAGCAATCTCCTGTGCATTCAATCCGTTTTCCGACCGGGCAATCAGAATCATTCCATGCAGCCCGATGGATGCGGCTTCCGACAAAGAAAAAAATCTAGCCATATCAGAACATTCTCATAGTTAATTATGTCCGCTGGCTGAAATAGGGTTGACTCTCACGAAGATAATAATAATATTAGTTCACGGTACGCTTATAACGGAATAATTTAATGTAACTTTATGGTTTCAGAAGAAAAATTTAAGCTAACGTAGAGATATACATTAGGATTATACTAAAATCAGACCTATGAAAAATCCTTCAACATCTTGGCTGGGATTGGAATTGCGCAATCCCATTATTGCCGCCAGTTCCGGACTCACGGAACACCTGCCCGGACTGCTGGAACTTGAGAAAAACGGAGTTGGTGCCGTCGTCCTCAAATCCCTGTTTGAAGAGGAAATCCTGCTGGATATAGAAAACCGGCTGAAACAAATGGCATCGGAATCATTTATATACCCCGAGACCGTGGAATTTTATGAGCAGGATGAACGTATCCAGGAACATACCGCACGGTACCTCGATCTGATCAGATCGGCAAAAAAAGAGTTGTCGGTACCGGTAATAGCCAGTATCAACTGCGTTACGGCCGAAAACTGGATTTATTTCCCCAGGGAAATTGAATTGGCAGGAGCAGACGCCCTTGAACTCAATGTTTTTATTTTGCCAACCGATACCAGGCGTACAGCCCAGGAAAGCGAATCGGTCTATTTCGACATTGTTAAACAGGTCCGCAAGCTGATTAAAATCCCGGTTGCCCTCAAAATCAGTCCGTATTTTACCAATCTGATATCGTTCGCTGATCAGATTTCCGGTATGGGAATTCAGGGATTGGTACTATTCAACAGGTCGTACAATCCCGATATCGACATTGAAAAGCTGGAAATCACATCGGCAGGGGTGCTCAGCTCACCGTCCGATATCTATAATTCGCTGCGCTGGATTGCCATCCTTTCTTCCCGTGTGCAATGCGATTTAGCCGCATCCTCCGGCATTCATGACGGCACAGCACTGATCAAACAGATCCTGGCCGGCGCAAAAGCTGTTCAGATTGCTTCAGCAATTTACAAAAACGGGCCCGGCATAATTGCAAAAATGCTTGATGAACTCTCGGAGTGGGCACAGGAGAAAAAATTTGATTCCATTAAACAGTTCAGAGGCATGCTCAGCCAGTCAAAAACCGGAAATCCTGCTGCTTACGAACGTGTACAGTTTATGAAATATTTCAGGGGCTACCACCCTTCCGCCAGTTCGCCCGATTTTATCTGAGTCAGTTTATTACCCGCATGAGGGAAATCGTTAACAACGCCTTTCGTAATGCAGCCGCTGATTACTTCTGGCTGCTGAACAGGAAGTACCCCCAGCGGCTTGTTTACAAAATTGTGTGCGACAGATACAGGCTGAATACCTTGCAGAGGGTAATTCTTTACCGGGGAATTTTCCCGGCGGAAACAGCCGCCCGGCGTCTTGAAAAACGCATCGAAGACCCGAAAGGGTATCACCTGTTGATCGATGTGTTCAATGTACTGTTTAAGATCACCAGCTACCTATCAGGCCGCCCTGTTTTTATCTGCAACGACGGATTGTTGCGGGATGCAGGAGATGCCTTTGAAAAACAGGTACCCTCAGCTCTTCTTGAACGCTCGGTCAGCCTCCTGCTTTCCTTTCTGAGGTGCGAAACTCCTGCCTCGGTGAAGTTCCTTATTGATCAGCCTGTTGATAACAGTTCCTTTTTGGAAGAAATCATCCGTAATCAGCTGGCGAATATTCCCTGCCCTGCTGAAATCAACTGCCTTTATCCGGCCGACAGGCTGATGAGGGAAAGCAGGAATGTACTGCTTGCCACAGCCGACTCAGAAATCATCGATCGCTCGGGTTGTATGTATTACGACCTGGCGCACAAAATTCTGCAAAAAGAATTTACCCCGGCCCTTCTTTCCTTTCAGGAAATTCTTCCGGAGGCAAACCCCTGAAAACGCCGGCCGGTATCAGATCAGATCACAGGCCTCTTCAGGCATCCAGTGCTTATCCTTACCCTCCCATTTGATATTGCATCCAATAGGATTGGTAACCGGTATGCTAACAGGTTTACCCGCTACCAGCTCCCCCAGGGCCCGGTCAAGGTCGTTCACCTTCATTCTCGACGGGTCCCTCGGACTATCCACTCCGCGGCCGGTATACACCAGTTCCCTTTTTTCATTGAAAACAAAGAAATGGGGTGTTCGCAAAGCTCCGTAGTCTTTGGCCGATTTCTGGCTTTGATCATGCAGGTAAACCCAGGGAAATTCATACCGTTCCATGCGTTCCACCATATGGGGAAAATCATCCTCCTGGTAGGTGTTCGCACTATTGGCATTGATGCCAACAAACTTCACCCCGTACGGGGCATATTTTTCAGCAGTCTGGCGGGTTATCTCGTCCGATCCCAGAACATACGGACAGTGATTGCACGTGAAAAAAACCACAAGATACCTGTACTGGTCGAAATCGCGGAGCGAATAGGTTTTACCGTCAGTTGCCGGAAGGGTAAAGTCGGGAGCTTTCTGCCCCGGTTGTAATGTGTAGGCCATATCGTTTTTTATTTGAAAACAAAATAGGGCCTAAAAAAGTTCAGGTGAGTAACGGAATATTATTTTCCCTGGCCACCGAGCGCACATAAGCCGCTGCTTCATCATAGTCACTTTCTTTTTCGAGGTGTTCCAGCATAAACGGGACATCCCCCAGCAAACTTGCCTGGGTAAGGAATTCGGCATAATTAAGGTATCCGTTTCCCGGACGACGCTCTTCAAGATGGGTTGTAAGAGACGATGTAAGGATAATATCCTTGGCATGGATGCTCTTAATGTAGGGCCCCAGTTTTGAGAAGCATTCTCCGATGAAGGCCGTATTCTCAAAATAGCGGCGCGGACTGTTGATCATGTTCACCACGTCAAGATGCACGGCAAATGCCCGGCGGTCAATAGCTTTGATCAATTCAAGATAGGAATCGGGAGAGTCAGGATAGGCCCAGGGCATGGGTTCAAGAGTGAAATAAGTGCGTACAGGTTTCACTTCATCAATAATGGTGCGCGTGATATCAACAATCATGTCAAACGTTTCGCGGGTCAGGTTTTTCGGATCAGGCCCATCCCACTGTTTTCCCCTGGAGCCGCTGATATTGACGCAACAGCGGGCTCCGATTTCTTCTGCCAGAGCCAGGTTGTCAATGCATTTCTTAATAGCCGCAGCCCGGGTTTCCGGATCTTCCGAAAGAGGATTGCTCCAGGCCCCGGTTTCTGCTATGACAATATCCGCTTTGACAGCTTCCTCGGCATAAGCGCGGATTACCTCAGCCGGGGCACCGGGCTCCACCGGGCAATAAGCCGCTTTGTACCCTTTCTTTTTTACAAGGGAAACCCATTCCCCCGGTGAGGTGTACTTTCCGAAAACAGGTGCTCCCAACCTCACAGGAGCGTACCTGGGAATCCCATTTACAGCCTTCGTAATAAAAGGGAAAGAAACCATACCCGCAGCCGTGAGGCGGGTGAATCTTCGACGTGACATTTTTGTGCTCATGATTATTCTACTGTAAAATCATAAGGAATCTGCAACTGATCGTATAAAGAACGCCGGCCTTTTTTGTCGGCATTCAGTACCTCCCGCGCAATACGGGCCACTTCTGCTGCATGCTCCCGGGGCACCACAATCACTCCGTCTCCATCAGCCACAATGATATCTCCCGGACGTATTAAAACCCCTCCCACAACAACCGGTCTGTTTACTGATTCCACTTCATTACGGCCCGGACGTATTCCACGCCCGCGTTTCATAACATCCATATAAACCGGAACCTGTTCCTTACTGATTTCATCCGTATCACGCACTCCGCCGGCTGACACAACACCTACGGCACCTTTTTTCTTCCAGTACAGAATATTGTTCGAACCCGTCGTTCCTGTATCATTATCACCCTGATTATCAATAACAATAATACTTCCTTGCCGGATCGAATCAACAAAGGGTTCAGGGGATATCTTTGTGTACCATTCATCCCTCCACTTCTCATACTCCTGAAGGGTAAGACCGGTAGGAAAAACCCTGTTGGTGGGAACATACCTCACTGTGAGCGCTATACCTGTTATCCGGTGTGCAAAATGCACCGGATCTTTCCAGAGTGCCGTAATGGATGGATCCAGCAAACCACAGTCATGCAACCCTATTGCATCCATTCCATCCGATACATCGGCCACGCGCAACCCTTCGTAAAGCCTGAGTATCTCTGCATCCGAAAGCGTTTTGCCCGGCTGTGCACTTACCAGCAAAGTAAAAAAACCAAAAAACAGAAAAAAAATTGTTCTCATACCACTGGAATTTAATCTGCTCCAAGATAAGAAAATCTTAAAGTATTCCGGCGCTCACGAGGCACTTTCTTATTTTCGTCCAGGTGCGTTCAATGTCGTTGTCCAGTCCGACGCTGAAGCGCACCAGCCCCTCGCTGAGGCCCATTTTTCGCTGTTCTTCCACCGGGATTTCCGATGAGGTACTTTTCCCGGATGCACTGAACAGGGTTTTGAAGTACCCCAGACTTACTGCCAGGTACCCTACATCTTCCATCTGCATCATCTGCATCACCTCATTGGCCTTAGCATGGGTGCCAAGATCGATAGCCAGCATACCGCCAAAACCATATTCCTCATTCATAAGCGATCGCATAAGCTCATGCTGGGGATGAGCAGGAAGTCCGGGATAAATCACAGGAATACCTTCCTCGACAAAACGTCGGGCAAGAAAGTCGGCATTTTTGCTGTGCTGTTTCATCCGGATGTGCAGGGTGTTCAAATTCTTTAATATGGAAGAGGAACGCAATGGATCGAGCACAGGGCCCAGAAGCATGGCTGTACCCGAATTAACATCCGAAAGAGCATTGATAAATGCCTTGCTGCCACATATGGCTCCGGCAACACAATCATTCTTACCGTTAATAAACTTCGTCATGCTGTATACAACAATATCAGCTCCAAGAATGGCCGGTGACAGAATCATGGGAGAAAAGGTGTTGTCAACCAGAAGCAGGATATTATGCCTGTGGGCAATGGCCGCCAGCCTGGGAATATCTGATACCTGCAACAACGGATTGGTCAGTGATTCTGTATAAATGCACTTCGTATTGGGCCTGATGGCATTCTCAACTGCTTTCAGATCGGTTATGTTCACAAAGCTCACCTCAATACCAAATTTGGGCAGATAATTCTTCAGAAAAGCATAGGTGCCGCCATAAGTGGTAACGCTGGTAATAATATGATCACCGCTGTTACATAACTGAAAAATCGTGCAGGTTATTGCCGCCATTCCCGATGCCGTAATCCAGGCCAGCTCCGTTCCCTCCAGTGCAGCCATCGCTTCCGCCAGGTAACGGTTTGTGGGGTTCCAGTGCCTCGAGTAAAGAAAACAACCTTCTGCTTCACCATGAAAAGTGGCCTCCATCAATTCAGCCTTCAGAAACGTGTACGTAGATGAATCGGTAATGCTGGGATTGACGTCACCAAACTCTCCAAACTGCCGAAGGTCCTGAATGCGGTTTGCCGGATCGTATTTCATAATCAGAAGAATTTAAATGTTAATATTCCTAAATTTTTTCGGGTATCTGCCGGTATAAAAAAATCGTTTGTAAATTCACCGCTGAAATCTGTCTGCTAATTTCTGACAAAAGCAGATGATATGAAAAGAAACAAATAAGGTTATAAAACATCTTTTAGTCGTTGAAGCAAACTGTTAAGAATATCATCCCCTCCTCCGGTTCCGGAAAACGGAAAGCATTTTTGTTTCACATCATATTGTGGCTCTCATTGCCTCTGTTCTCACAGCAGTATTACACCGGCAATCCTGACTCCATTGTTATTCTCTCGGTGCAGTTGATGGATGAGTCCACATTGAAACCAATACAGTTCGCCCATGTTATCAACCTGCGCACCTTCAGAGGCGGTATCAGCGATACGTCAGGCATGTTCCGTTTACCGGTAATGCATGGCGATCTTCTGCGGGTTTCCTCCATCGGATACTTTGATCAGTATTACCTGGTACCCGATACACTCAAAGGATTTGTCAGGCTGGAAATACTTATGCGGCAAAAGGTCTATCTGATCAACGAAGTCCGGATCAATACCCTGGGCAATTATGAACAGTTCCGGAGAAAATTCGTATCAACCGAACTTCCGGATAAGGAAACACGGGAATTACAAAGAAAATTCCGGCAGATGGCCCGGGATACTGCAATGAAATCGGCACCCGTAAGAACCGGTATTCCCCTGAACTTCCCAAGCCCTGAACAACGCCTCGAAATGCAACGCCAGGAATTGTACAAAAAACTGCGCGAACAGCGCATTATGGACGATAAGTTCAATCCGGTTATTGTCAGCCGGCTGACAGGGCTTCAGGGAGATGATCTTTACGAATTCATGCGCTACTGCAATTTCAGCAGGGATTACCTGCTCAGCACAAACCACTACGACATTATGATAGCTACGCTTCATGCCTTTGAACAGTATAAACGAATTAAAGGCAGAAATAAATAACAATTTGCTAATTCTTCCGGTATGGAACTTCCCGGCTTTCACGACATAGAAATGGCCCATGAACGCATTCGTAAGGTAATTCACAGAACACCGGTAATGACCTGCAGGGGAATTGATGCTATATGCGGTGTGAGCATATTTTTTAAGTGTGAGAATTTCCAGAAAGTTGGTGCCTTTAAATTTCGCGGGGCTTCCAATGCAGTACTTTCCATGACGAAGGAAGAGATTTCCGGAGGAGTTGCTACACATTCATCGGGAAATCATGCGGCTGCCCTTGCCCTTGCTGCCTCGCAGCGTGGCGTACCGTGTTATATTGTCATGCCCCGCACAGCTCCCGGCATTAAGAAAAAAGCAGTGGAAGCCTACGGAGGAAACATTACGTTCTGCGAACCAACACTGGAAGCCCGCGAATCAACGCTCAACCAGGTAGTCGAAAAAACAGGGGCTGTTGTTGTTCATCCGTATAACAATCCATTGGTCATTGCAGGTCAGGGAACTGCATCCCTTGAACTGCTCCGGGATGTTCCCGGGCTGGATGCTGTCATCGCTCCGGTCGGAGGAGGAGGCCTTCTCAGCGGAACCACAATCTGTGCAAAAAGCCTGAAACCCGACATTCAGGTCATCGGCGCCGAACCCGCTATGGCCGATGATGCCATGCGTTCCCTGCGCGAAGGCAAAATCATCCCTTCGGTGAATCCCCGCACCATTGCCGACGGACTGCTAACCTCACTGGGGTCCATTACCTTTGCCATACTCTCTGCCTACAACACCACCATTCTAACGGCTTCTGAGGAAAACATCGTTCGCGCCATGCAACTCATCTGGGAACGGATGAAAATCATCGCAGAACCCTCATCAGCTGTTGCCCTGGCAATTATCCTCGAACATTCCGGTTATTTCAGAAAAAACTTTTCAAGGGTGGGCATCATTCTTTCGGGCGGAAACGTTGATTTGCAGAATCTGCCGTTTGCTCCGGCAAAACCAGCGTAGCCAGCACAGGAAAATGGTCGGAATAGGGAATCCTGAGGGTATTCATCTCAGCCACGCTGAAAACAGGATCACTCAGGATATAATCAATACGAAAAAAAGGCCAGTACGGCAGATTATACGTATAGGATAATCCGCTCCCGGCCTCGGTAAACGTATCATTCAGCCTGCCCCGGATAATTCGGTACGTATAAGAAACCGGCGTGTCATTCAGATCACCGCACACAATTACCGGGTATACGCAGGACGCAATATGCCGCGCAATTTGAGTTACCTGCTCCGAACGTTTAAGATACGCTTCCCGGAGCCTGCTGTAAATGTCTTTCACCTCCTGCAGATGACGGTCGGAATAAGTTAAACGCAGGGTGTCGAGAAAATCATAGTTGGCTTTCCTGAAACGTACCGACTGCAGATGGGCATTATAAACCCTGATGGTATCCTTTCCGAAAAGGAGGTCGGTATAAATGCATACGTTATACGTATTTTCAAACCGGATAGCCCCCTTCCGTAATATCGGATAACGGCTGTAGGTGGCGATGCCATATCGCCCCCCCTGATGATCGGTAAAGTAATAATAAAAATAGGCATGTGGAGCAAGTGAAGCTCCCTGAGGGATTTCCTTCAGGGTAAGCCTGGATTCGGCACGGGAATAAAACTCCTGAAAACAAAGCACGTCAGCCTGCAGGGAATCCACAAAATGAAGGATTCCTCTGGCGGCATCCTTGTTGTGAGCCCAGTCATACAAATTGAAAGCCCTGACATTGTATGTAAGAATCCTCAGACTATCGCCGGAACATGCACTTTTGTTTTCTCCTGTTTCTTTCCGTATGATGTTCGCAAAAGGGAACCTGACAAAACGCTTAATCTGCACAGAGCCTGCCAGTATAACAGCCAGGGAAATAAACAGGGCCAGACGCCGGGAAACAGCCCAGTAAACAACAAAAAAAACATTAATGATCAGCAGGAAAGGAAACATCAAGCCCAGAAAAGGCGCTATCCGCAGAAAACCCGGCGGAATAAGGGGAGAGAGTACCGATGCAAGCAGGAGCAACGCAAAGAGAACATTGATGTAAATAATAATATGCCTGAGAAAACGTAACACAGATGCAGGTTTTATTATTTACCCATCCGGAAAAGCTTTTCCTTTTCCTCCCGGGTAAGGCTTTCATAGCCGCCTTTTGAGATTTTATCGAGTATTCGGTCAATTTCGGCCTGTTCATCCGCCTTGCGCCGGTTATACTCCATGTCATCCCCTGTTCTTTTGTAGGCCACATGCACTTTTGACTTCCTCCTGAAAGGGGAAGCAAGAAAAGAGAAGACGGTATCCATAAAACGTGAAAACCCGCGGCCCAGATCCTTGCCTTTTTTATACTGCCAGGCATACATAATACCGTAAAATGCTCCTCCCAGATGGGCAATATGACCGCCCGGATTCCCGTCAACGGGAATAAATATCAAATCTGTGAGAATAAAAAACAGGGCAATGTATTTGATGCGCACCGGCCCTATAAAAATCAGATAAAACGTATAATCAGGCACCAGAAAAGAAATGGTTATGGCAACGGCCATGACGGCAGCTGAAGCTCCCAATGCCCATGAAGCGCCGGAGAAAGGAACAAGCGCCGGAATGAAAGCATAGGCCAGAACAAACAGAAAGGCCCCCGCCAAACCACCCAGCAAATAAACATTCAGCAGCTTCTTCTGGTCAAGGTACATGAGAAACACCCTCCCAAACCAATAGAACCAGAGCAAATTGAAAAGAATATGCAGAAAATCAAAATGAAGGAACATGTACGAGATCAGGGTCCAGGGACGGAAAAGCAAGGTGGCCGGATTGGCCGGAAGCATGAGGTACTCCATCACATCGTGGTCAAAGCTCTGCCGGATGGCAGGCCCGCCAAGCAAATTCCCGCTGAAAAGGGCATATAACGTATACGTCAGCCGTATAACAATAAAAACTCCCAGGTTGATGTAAATAATCCTGGTCAGTGAACTGCCCCTGCGGAACGATTCTTTAATTTCCTCCCATATCTTCATACCTCAAAAAAAAGTTTTTCTGTCAGCTTTCCAGATTTTGATCAGAACAAACCCAAAAATCATGCCGCCCAGATGGGCAAAATGGGCTACCTGACTCCCCGGTTGCGTAATTCCCAGATACAATTCCAGCACACCATACAAAATAACAAAATACTTTGCCTTCATTGGTATCGGAGGGAAAAGCAACATAAGCTGGGTATTGGGAAACAGCATCCCGAAAGCAAGCAGAACGCCGAAAATTGCCCCCGAGGCACCAACCGTAGGAATGTCCATCCGGAAGGTCAGCAGATCATTGAAAAAAGAACGCGCTCTTTCCAGGTACACCGGATTCGACGGATCGGCCGACCAGTAAGTAATCAGCTTGTCATATACCTGCGTATAGTAAGCAGGAAATTGCCGCTGAATCAGATCGGCAAAACCGGCCGGCGTGGGATTACCTGCCATGAAACGGTCCATGCCGTTCACCATCGCCTGAATCTGAAAATGATTCACCAGCAGGTGAAGCGAGGCTGCTCCCAGCCCTGTAATCATGTAGTAAATGAAAAAACGCTTCCCTCCCCATACCTGCTCAAGAACCGGCCCGAACATCCAGAGCGCAAACATATTGAAAAAAATATGCGCCAGCCCTCCGTGCATAAACATATGCGTTACCAGCTGAAGCGGTTTGAAATACGCCGATTTCCAATAGTGAAGGCCCAGAAGATTGATCAGAAAATCCGGGTTATGGTAGAGCATCCCTGCCCCCCAATTCGCAATGAACAGTACAACATTGATCAGGATCAGGTTCTTAACTACAGGGGTAATATTCCTCATTCTTTTTCAATAAAATAAAGTGCGAAAATACTCATCTTAATAACTCCCCGCAATATGAATTGGTTCAGCGGAATTTTTTTTCTATTTCATCCATTGTTATGATGGTCAGTATGGCCCGGCCATCGAACGAAAAACTCGGGTTGGAACAGGCAAACAGTTGGTCTGTCATCAGGTTCATCTCTTCCTGCGTGAGCATCTTGCCGTAAGGAATGGCGGTCGCCCTGGCCAGGCTTTCTGCAATTTTTTCCCTTCCCATCCGGCCGGGATCTCCTTCCTCTTCCCGCACTGTATGAATAAACAATCGGATCATCTCTTCCGGATCACTCCCTTTCCATTCCGGCGGACAGCCATACAGCACAACCGAACCGTTGCCAAAATCCCTCAGGTCAACCCCGGTTGACTGCAAATCCTGCAGCAGGGGCAGGAGAAACTGGTATTCATCTGTTGTCAGGGCTATCTGGCGCGGGAACAATTCCTGCTGGGAAGCCGCCTGCCGGCTTTTCAGTCCCTCCAGGTACCGCTCGTACAAAATCCTTTCGTGTGCCTTCTTCTGGTCAATGACCATCAGGCCCGACCTCACAGGGGTAACAATATACTTTCCCTTCACCTGAATAAACTTCCCGGGAATCTGTTCAGCCCTGCTTTCCTGCTGAAAGAGCCCGGGCTCGCCTTCTTTCTCTTCCGGTGCCTTTTCGAAACCGGAGTAAACCTTTTCCCAGTTGAGCAGTTCTGAGGTATGAAGCGAAGAAGCATACCTTGCAGTTCTCCTGCGCTCCGATTCCTTTTCAAAGGGATTGTATTCAGGGTCTATTTGTATTTCAGGTGTTCGTATTTCCGTATTTTTCTGCAGTACCGGAATTTCAATACCGGCATCAGCTTCAAAATCGAGTGAAGGGATGATGTTGAATTTGCCCAGCCCCTCCCGCACACTGGCATGAAGTATCTGCCAGATGGCCTGTTCATCTTCAAATTTCACCTCCGTCTTGGTAGGATGAATATTCACATCAATGCTTTCAGGAGGCACTGTGAGAAAGATAAAATACGAGGGGACCGTACCCGAGGGCAAAATCTTTTCATACGCCTGCGCCACCGCCTTATGAAGATAACCATGGCGGATAAACCGGCGATTCACAAAAAAATACTGGTCACCGTACGTTTTTTTTGCCAGCTGTGGTTTCCCGATATACCCTCCTATGGAAACAAGACTGGTTTCCGATTTAATCTCTACCAGATTCTGCAATGCCTGTCTGCCCATCAGCCGCACAATGCGCTGCAGAAGCCCTGAGGAAGGAAGGTTGTATAGCTCGGCATTGTTATGCATCAACACAAACGAAATATCATGAAAAGGAATCGCCACCCTGAAAAATTCCTGCAAAATATATTTTTGTTCCGTGGTGTCTGACTTGAGAAATTTCCTGCGTGCCGGCGTATTGAAAAACAGGTTTTTTACCTGAAACTGCGTGCCGGGATTGCATGCAACCGGTTCCTGACCCAGAAACTTTGATCCCGAAATACGAACCTCCGTTCCTGTTTCGGAATCTCTGGTACGCGTGCGCAATATAACTTCCGCCACAGCCGCAATGGAGGCCAGGGCTTCGCCACGGAATCCCATGGTACGGATGGAAAACAAATCAGAAGCTTCCCTGATCTTGGATGTGGCATGCCGCTCAAAAGCCATCCGGGCATCCGTTTCCGACATGCCGCATCCGTCATCGGTTACCTGGATCAGCGTTCGCCCGGCATCCTTTACCACCAGCGAAATGTTCTTCCCCCCGGCATCAATTGCATTCTCGAGCAGCTCCTTTACCACCGAAGCCGGACGCTGAATAACCTCTCCTGCAGCAATCTGATTGGCAACCGAATCAGGCAACAAACGAATGATATCAGGCATAGAAAATTGCTTTCTACCGGTACACCAGAATATAAATCAGAAACAACAAAATGATAAGAATCGCCAGCAGCCTTAAACCGGAATTCAGATCATGCTTGCGTCTGATATCCCTGGCATCCCTCAGAAACCCCCTGCGCAAGGTTGTATAATGCTCCTCAGGATGTTTCTCTTTCTCAGCCGCAATCTCTGCCTCAATCTGCCTGATCCGTTCTTCCCTTGCCTCCTTCTGCGGATCATAATACCTCGGCGTATAATCAAACTGCCGGGGTTTCCTGGTCTGAAAAAATGAAAAAAAACTCATGACGTACTGATTTTTTTACAAAGGTATCCATTCCTGAACAATTTCCCTTGTTCATTTATCCCGGATTGCACATCAGGAGTGCAAGCGAACTAAAAAAATCTTTCTGATCCGGTTCTTCCTTTTTTTCATCGCAATGTGTTGTATTTCTTTGTGTTATATTTTTAAAGCATTGCCGGCACAAAAAAAAATTTCACCATGCTGTGCGAGATTTTCCCTTTTCGGGTATAAATCATAAAAAGACCGATGATGGATCGGGCTGGAATTTTTACTTTCGTTGCTGAATTCCAAACAAAAAAAGTATGGATCATTCACAGCTGACATTACAGCCCCTCATCAGAAAGTCTCTTGAAGAGGCCCGCCAGGTGATCGACCGGTTCATAGCAGACGAAAAAAACCTGCACCATATTGAACAGGCGGGGAAAATTATGGCGGAAGCCATCACCGCAGGCCATAAAATTATTTCCTGCGGTAACGGAGGTTCCATGTGCGATGCCATGCACTTTGCCGAAGAACTGAGCGGTCGTTTCCGCGATGACCGCCGTGCGGTGGCGGCTATTTCCATCTCCGACCCTTCGCATATAACCTGTGCCGCCAACGATTACGGGTTCGAAAGCATCTTTTCCCGCTATGTCGAAGCCATCGGACAAAAAGGCGATGTACTGCTGGCAATCAGCACCAGCGGCCGCTCAGGCAATGTGATCAAAGCGGCAGAAATCGCCCGCGAAAAGGAGATGAAAGTGGTGGCCCTGACCGGCAAAACCGGAGGAGAACTTGCCGGCATTGCCGATGTCGAAATCCGCGTCGATCACAAAGGCTATTCCGACAGAATTCAGGAAGTCCATATCAAGGTTATCCACATCCTGATTGAGATTATCGAAAAGCATCTGTGATCTATGCTGGTAAAAACATTTGCTGCTGCAGTACAGGGAATACAGGCCATTACCGTCACTATTGAAGTCACTACTGCCCAGGGAGCAAAGTATTTTCTGGTCGGACTGCCCGATAACGCCGTCAAGGAAAGCCAGCAGCGCATTGAATCAGCTCTGAAATCCGCCGGGTTTAAAATGCCCCAGCGAAGGCTGGTTATCAACATGGCTCCTGCTGATATCCGCAAAGAGGGCTCAGCTTACGACCTGCCCATTGCTATCGCCATCCTGGCCGCCGAAGAACACATCAAACCCGATAAAATTGGCCGGTACATGATGATGGGAGAACTTTCCCTCGACGGAAACATCCAACCCATAAAAGGAGTGCTGCCCATGGCGCTGAGGGCTAAAGAAGACGGATTCAGAGGGTGCATCCTGCCCCGGGCCAATGCCCGCGAAGCAGCAGTGGTCAACGGCCTTGAAATTTACGGAGTGGAACACATCAGTGATGTGATCTCCTTCATGAACAATGAAAAAGAATTGATTCCGGTTATCGTCAATGCCCAGGAAGAATTCTTTCAACAGGCAAACAAATACGATATTGACTTTTCTGATGTCAGGGGACAGGAAAATATTAAACGTGCCCTTGAGGTTGCTGTAGCCGGATCGCACAACATACTGATGATTGGACCCCCCGGCGCAGGAAAAACCATGCTGGCCAAACGGATTCCTACCATAATTCCTCCGCTCACCCTCGAAGAAGCCCTTGAAACAACAAAAATCCACTCCGTTGCCGGAAAAGTTGGCAAGGACATGGCCCTCCTTACCGTGCGCCCTTTCCGTGCCCCCCACCACACAACCTCCGATGTTGCCCTCGTGGGCGGTGGCACCTACCCCCAGCCGGGAGAAATTTCCCTGGCACACAACGGTGTGCTTTTTCTCGATGAACTCCCGGAATTCAAAAGAACTGTCCTCGAAGTCCTGCGACAGCCCCTCGAAGACAGAGTCATCACCGTGTCGCGGGCTAAATTCTCCGTTTCATACCCGGCCAGCTTCATGCTCGTTGCCTCCATGAACCCCTGCCCCTGCGGATATTTCAACCACCCCGAAAAAGAATGCGTCTGTTCGCCGGCCATCCGGCAAAAATACATCCACCGCATCTCAGGCCCCCTGCTCGACCGTATCGACATCCACATCGAGGTTGTGCCCGTCCCTTTCGAAAAACTCTCGGAACAACGAAACGGCGAAAGCAGTGCCGCCATCAGGGAACGGGTCATAAGAGCCAGAAAAATACAGGAAGAACGGTTCCGGGGTATCAAACATGTCCACTGCAATGCCCAGATGAGTTCCTCTCTCATCCGCAGGCACTGCCAGCTTTCTTCCCAGGGTCAGACCCTGCTGAAAAATGCCATGGATAAACTCGGACTTTCGGCCCGGGCTTACGACCGGATACTGAAGGTGGCACGCACCATTGCCGACCTCGACCAGAGCCAGGACATACGTACCGAACATCTGGCCGAAGCAATACAATACCGCAGCCTCGACAGGGAAACCTGGGGTACCTAACGGACGATCCTGGCGCTTCCTCCCTTTACGATTTTCTCTACTTCAGCAAGAGTGGCCATCGAAGTATCGCCGGGCGTCGTCATGGCCAGTGCTCCGTGAGCAGCTCCATACGCCACGGCAAGCTGCGGATCTTTCCCTTCCAGCAAAGCGTAAATCAGTCCGGATGCGAAACTGTCTCCTCCCCCCACCCGGTCAAAGATCTCAAGATTTTCAATTACCGGTGCCTCATGAAATTCCCCGCCTGCATAACAGATAGCCCCCCACGAATTGATGGTGGCCGTTTTGACCGTACGCAGGGTGGTGGCAACAACCTTAAAATTGGGGTAATCACGTACGGCCCTTTCAATCATTTTCCTGAATCCGGCTGTATTGAGCGAAGAAAGGTTTTCGTCAACCCCTTCTACTTCATAGCCAAGGCAGGCGGTAAAATCCTCCTCATTGCCCAGCATCACATCCACCAGCGGAGCAAGGCGCCTGTTCACTTCACGGGCCTTTTCAAGGCCGCCCGTAGCCTTCCATAACGACGGCCGGTAATTCAGGTCATACGAAACAATGGTGCCATACCGGTGTGCTGCCTGCATTGCTTCTTCAACAACTCCGGGCGTAGTCTCAGAAAGCGCCGCATAAATGCCCCCTGTATGAAACCACCGCACGCCGAGAGTACCAAAAATATAATCCCAGTCAACATCCCCCTTCTTCATAAGAGAAGCAGCGGTGTGCCCCCGGTCCGAAACCCCCACGGCCCCGCGGATGCCATAACCGCGTTCGGTAAAATTTAAGCCGTTCCGCACGGTGCGGCCTACCCCGTCATAAGGAACCCACCGGATAAAAGAAACATCCACTCCTCCCTGCAGGATGAAATCCTCCACCAGATGCCCGACTTCATTGTCAGCCAGAGCCGTAACAACGGCCGTCTTCAATCCGAAACACTTCCTCAATCCCCGGCTCACATTGTATTCTCCTCCTCCTTCCCATACCCTGAACGAACGGGCCGTTCGGATCCTTCCCTCACCAGGGTCGAACCGTAACATCACCTCACCCAGTGAAATACAATCAAATTGGCACTCTTCACGATTCCTGATGTGCAATCCGTTTTTCATAACTGAAATTTTAAGTCACTAATATTGAAGATATTACGATTTTTTCACTTCCTTCTGCTCCCGAACGCAATGTAACAGGAAAAGTTATACCTTTGTTTGCTTTTTTTGCTAAAAATATGGCAGCAAACAAATTTGCAGTCATCGGGCTTGGCCGGTTCGGCACCTCCATAGCCCGCGCACTTTCAAAAAACGGAGCCGAAGTGCTGGCGATCGATATGAATCAGGAACGGGTGGATGTTGTTTCAGCTGACGTAGCCTATGCCATTGCTCTTGATGCCATCGACAAAAAGGCTCTTGCATCCCAGAACCTGCAGGATTTTGACGGGGTGGTGGTTGCCATAGGAAACGATTTCGAACACCTTCTGCTCTCCGTGGTAGCCTTGCAGGAACTTGGCATCAAACGGATCATCGCCCGGGCCAGCGGCCGCCGCCAGCGAATTATTCTGGAAAAACTCGGTATTACCGAAATCTTTCAGCCCGAAGAAGAAGTGGGAACACTCGTCGCCGAGCGCCTCATCAATCCTTCGCTGATCTCCTACCTCCAGCTGCCCGACGAATACCGTATCGCCGAAATCAAAACCCCGAAGAACATTATCGGAAAAACCGTGGAGGAAGTCAGGTTCCGCGATAAATACCATATCAGCCTTGTTACCCTGAAACACGTTGAAGAAATTCTCAAGGATACAGAAATGTATTCCGAACACCATATCAAAGGCGTACCCAGTTCTCAAACCATCATACAGGAACAGGACTTTCTGGTAGTCTTCGGTAAAGAACCTGATATTGAGCGTTTTATTGAAGTAAATTCGTAATTTTCCTGTTGACTTCATGCCATATCTATTTTTCAAGTGGAGAGAGAATCTGCGTTTAGCCATTTACGATAACCGGCAGAAAATCCTCACTACCTTGCGCATCATCGGAATGCTGGTTGCCACCACGGCCATTGTCAGCATCCTCTATCTGTACGGATTCCCGAAGACCTCCGAATCGGTGCGCATTACCCGCGAAATCATTCAGGCAAGCCTTTTGTTCTACCTGATTAAATACTGGATTAAGCTGTTTCTGAGCCTCGACTGGAAACAATTCATCCGCCAGAACCTGTTTGAATCATTTATCATGTTCTTCCTCATGATAATGATATTGCTGTATCTGTTTTTCAGAACCAGCGTACAGCAACTCTTTCAGGAGAATCTGAACATGGAGATGTTTTCCTCTTATACCGTCATATTTGTCCAGCTGTATTTCTTCATCATCTTTGCGCTGGAACTGGGACGCGGCAGTCGTTTTATTGCAAAGGCCCATATCGGTCCGGCCCAGTTGCTCGCCCTGTCGTTTGTGCTTCTTATAACAATGGGAACCATTCTGCTTCTCCTGCCCGAAATGACTACCTCCCACCACATCAGCCTCATTGATGCGATCTTTACCGCCACCAGCGCCAGTTGTGTTACCGGCCTCACAGTGGTCGATACTGCCTCCTTCTTTACCGTCAAGGGACAGGTTGTGATTATGCTTCTGATTCAGCTGGGCGGATTGAACATTATATCGTTCGCAACTTTCTTTGCTACGCTCTACCGGCAATCCACCAGCCTGCGTTACCAGTCGCTGCTGAAAGAACTTCTGAGCGTTGAAGGTTTTTCTGACACCAGGGATCTTCTCCGGCGTATTTTTTACTTCAGTATCTCCATCGAAGCCATTGGCTGTTTCTTCATTTACTTCGTCTGGGGAAACCAGATTCTGTTTGAAGATAACGGTCAGAAAATCTTCTTTTCGGTATTTCATGCCATTTCGGCCTTTAACAATGCAGGGTTCTCCCTGTTCCCGAACGGATTGTACGAACCGGTGATCCGGAACGCCTGGTACCTGCATATCGTTATTGCCGTGCTGATCTTCTTCGGAGGAATCGGGTTCCTCGCCCTGGAAGATCTGATCAGCATCAGAAGCATCCGCGATCGCATCCGGAACCCATGGAAAAAAATATCGGTAAATACAAAAATTGTTTTGTTTACCTCACTTGCTCTTATTCTCTTCGGTGCGGTCATGTTTTATCTTCTCGAAAAAAACAATACCCTCAAGGGCATGGATGTTTTCGGAACAATTGTTACCTGCCTCTTCCAATCGATAACGCCACGAACGGCAGGATTTAACACAGTTGATTTTTCCCATCTTCTTACCCCTACCCTCCTTATCATTATGTTCCTCATGTTCATCGGAGCTTCACCAGGTTCCACGGGAGGAGGTATCAAAACCACTACCTTTGCGGTCATTGTCAAATCGGCCCTGGCTACCATTTCGGGCAAGAAAACCCTTGAATTTTTCCGGCAATCCATCCGCGAAGAGGCTGTTGGTAAGGCTTATGCCATCGTTTTGTTTTCCATGTCACTGATCTTTATTTCCACCTTGCTGCTTACCATTACCGAACCCGACAAAGGTTTTCTGCAACTTATTTTTGAGGAAATTTCAGCCTTTGGCACAGTGGGTCTGAGCACAGGAATTACACCCCTCCTGTCCGAACCCGGCAAAATTATCCTCATCTTCACCATGTTTGTGGGAAGAATCGGAACCCTGACCCTTGCCCTGATTTTCAGCCGCAAGGTCCTCTATACCAAATACCGCTACGCAACCACCTATCTGCAGATTGGTTGATTTTTCAAGGATATTCCCCTGCCATAGCGGCATTATTGCAGACGATAGCCACAGAAGAATTTCAAGAACCCCGAAAGGATGGCATTATGAAAACAGCTAATTATTTCGCCCCTTCGGGATTGGATAAGTATCACATTACTTTCGCAAGATTAAGACCAAACCTGGCAATAAAATACAGACAATTCATCTGGAATGCAAAAGAGCCAATGCCTGAATCGGGCCTATCAAAACAAGAAAGTAACCGGGGTATCTGCATATAACATTTTCACATGCAGGATTCTTCAAAACGGATTATGGATCAGGAGCGAAGCGAACTAATGCGTATTGCATATGCCTTGCCCGCCGGCATCCGGCTTTACCCCTCCGCGACGCAATGAGAACCGCCGTTTCACTCTTCCCCCTTGAGCCTTTTCCTGAGAGTATATACCTGCTGAAGAAGTTCATTTTCGCGTCGCTCATATTGCTCCTGCGTAGCCCTGAGTTCTTCCATGTTCTGCCGCATTTCTTCCTCCTGGGCAGCCATCTCTTCTGCCTGTTGCCTCGACTGTTCCAGAAGATGGGCAGTCTGCATGTTGGCCCTCACCTGGGCTATGGTTACAGCAGTGCTTTCAGCAACATCTTCAATGAATTCCCTTTCATGAGGCTCAAGAAGCCGGAACGAAGCAAGTTCAATCACTCCGTACACAACATCGCCGGTTATCACCGGAACCAGCAGCAACACCCGGGGCAGGGCCTGCCCTGTTCCGGATGTAATCTGAACATAATCTTCCGGTATCTCGGTGAGATAAATTGTTTCCTTTTCCATCGCACACCGCCCCACAAGCCCTTCACCAGGTGCAAAATGTTTTTCCAGCATTTTATCGCGACCGTAAGCATAGGCACCCCGGATAACAAGATACTGCTCTCCACCAGAATCTTCCTCAACCGTGAATAAAGCTCCCTGATTGGCCCCGACATACCGTACCAGATGGCTGATAACCTGCCGGGCAAGATTCTGCAGGTCATTACTGTTCCGGCGCAGAATGTCGCCAAACAATGCAAGACCCCTGGCCGCCCAGTTGCGCTGTTCGTCTTCCTTCTTCCTTTTTGCCTCTTCCTCCGCCGCCTGTTTAAGTTCATCCCGCATGCTGATGAGCGCATTCCCCAGCATGTCGTTCTCGCTGAGAGGTTCATAGGAAATGGTAAAATTCCCTTTCCCAACTTCAAGCGAAAACCGCGTAATGTTGCGCATTACCCCGATCAGCTTCTGAACAGCACCGGCCATAACTCCGATTTCATCTCCCCTTTGCGGCAATCGCGCGTCGGGAATAACCCCTTTCCCCATTTCCTCCAGAACTCCCGTCACAACACGAAGCGGCCTCACAAAAGATACCATCAGAAAAATACCGGCACCGGATAGAAGCAAAAGGAGCATCAGCAGAAAAAACTGATTCGTGCGGCTGACCTTTTTGTACAGGAAAACCTGCTCATCAATCAGCTGATGATATTTTCCTTCAGGCACTGCAGAAAAACGGCTCAGTTTTCTCAATGCCTCATCGTAACGCTCCGCCATTTTCATTCCTCCGGCTGCAAATGCATCCTCACCAATAACTGAATCCTGCAAGAAATGATGAACGCTGTCAAATGATTCCCTGATTCCCCCGCCGGATGCCTCTGCCGCCAGCTTCATCCTCAGCAAAACCAGGTGCATGCTTTCTGCGTTCTGTCGGGTCAGTGCCTGTAACTGGCTTTCCGGGGAATATTCCGTTCCTTTCTCCGCCAGAAACATTTTCGCCTCAAGAAGATTGTACTTCAGCTCAGCAATACCCATCTGCAAAGGAACCAGCCCTGTGGTGATACAAAGGTCGTTCGCTCTCAGCTTAAGATAAATCCTGTGAACCGATAGAGACCATACCAGAACAAAAATGCCTGTTATTCCGAAAGCAAGGACAAGTTTCAGACCTACCGGTAAGCGTACTTTCATGAATCAGAATTTATTCGGCAAATTCTACCTTCCGATGATGACTGCCTGTTTGTTTGTTGCTAACAGCCAGTCGCCATTCCATTTCAAAGATACAAGAAAATTCCTTTACCGGATACTGAAATCATGGTCAATTGCCCTGCGCAGGCGTTCAAGTGCCCTTTCGAGCAATGCCCGTGGACAGGCCACGTTGAGCCGCATGAAGCCTTCTCCTCCCGGGCCAAACATAGCGCCATTGTTGAGTCCGATTCCCGCCTGCTTCACCATGAAATCCCCGAGCTGTTCCGGAGACAAGCCGAGCTTCCTGCAGTCCAGCCACATCAGATAGGTTGCTTCCGTGGGTATGGGTTCAATTACGGGTATATGCTTCCGGAAAAAATTCTGCGCAAACTGTATGTTTTCAGAAAGATACTCCAGCACCTCATTCAGCCATTCCTCACCGTACCGGTAGGCTGCCTCGGCGGCTGTGTAACCAAACAGATTGCCCGATCCGGTATGCACTTTACGGCAAAACGATTCAAATTTTTCGCGCAGTTCGCTGTTGCTGATAATTACAGCCGAAGTGGCCAGACCAGCCAGATTGAATGTTTTGCTGGCCGATACGCAGGTAATGGTGCGCCCGGCAATTTCTTCATTCAGTGCAGCCATTGGCAGATGCCTGTAACCCGGCAGGGTCAGGTCGGCATGGATTTCGTCAGAAAGCAATATCAGATCATATTCGCGGCATATGTCCGCCAGTGTTTCCAGTTCTCCGGCAGTCCAGCAACGGCCTGCGGGATTGTGCGGATGACAGAAAAGAAGCATGCGGGCTCCCCGCGAAGCCTTTTCCCTGAGATCATCCCAGTTGATTGTATAACGCGAATTCTCCAGCTTCAGCTCGTTGTAGACCAGCCGACGACCGTTCTCCTTAACCGCCGAAAAGAAAGGAAAATAAACAGGCGGCTGAACAATGACCCCGTCGCCGGGCCTGGTAAAAGCATTCACGGCCAGATGAAGGGCCGCCACCACACCCGGCGAAAAGACAACCCACTCCCTGCGCACAGACCACCGGTGCCTCTTTTCCATCCAACCGGCCAGCGCTTCATAATAGCCGTCGGGAACAAAAGTGTATCCGTAAATTCCATGCTCAACCCGCTGACGCAAAGCCTCCACCACTGGCTCCGGACAACGGAAATCCATATCGGCCACCCAGAGCGGTATCACATCTTCCGAACCAAAAGTGTGCAACACCCCGTCGTATTTGACCGAGTTTGTTCCGGTGCGGGGAATGATCCTGTCAAAATTGTACTTCTTCATCGTTTCCTATCCCAGAAAAAATTCCTGCCCGGGGTACAGCAATTCCTGCCTGGCCTTCTCCGGCGGAAAAAGAAAATACTCCACCAGCCCTTCGGAACAGAGCGTACCATCCTGGTCAGTAAGAGTTACCCTGATTGCCGCCAGCCTGCGTTTCTGCTCTGCCAGACGGGCCCGTAAAACCAACGGCCCCTTGCTGATCCTGACCGGCTTATGATAGGTAACCTCCATCCGCGCCGTTACACCCGCAGTGCCCAGCTTTGCGAAAACAAACCAGCTCGCCGCCTCATCCATTAATGTGGCCTGCACACCTCCATGCAATACTCCCGTAAAACCCTGAAACCGCCTGTCAGGATTCCACCGGCTCACAACCTCCTCCCCTTCCTCCTCGAAATGCATCTTAAGGCCAGAATCATTATCAGGACTGCATCCAAAACAGTTGTACCCTTCCGTTCCTCGGAAAGGATTATGAATACTTCGTGCCATGGCTTTTTTTACAAGATTATGAAATTTTGCGAAATATTGAACTATTTAGTATATTTGCGTACTTATTTGCTCATTACATTTCATGAAATATATACAAACATGATAAACCCAATTGAACGGCTTCTCATCCTTCTGAAAATTAAGAAACTGCCATAACGGAAGCAAAGGGATGCAAGGCTCATCAACTGGCCCCAATAATCATATCGTTTATGGAACAACAGGGAATTGAAAAATCAACAAAGGTGGTCCTCACCGGGGAAGCCGCTTACGCCGGCGGAGCCATTGTCAGCAAAATTCTTTACAAATCGGGCTCCGGGAATCTTACCCTCTTTGCCTTTGACAAAGGCCAGGAACTCAGCGAGCATTCGGCTCCCTATGATGCCTGTGTGCAGGTCATTGACGGAACAGGGGAGATTATTATCAACAAAGTACCCTTCCGGCTTTCCGCAGGCGAGTTTATCATTATGCCGGCCAATGTTCAGCATGCGGTAAAAGCTGTGGAGCGTTTCAAAATGCTGCTCACCATGCTTCGGGGTTAAAAAGCGATGCGGTACGAAAACAGGGTTTGGTTCGAGAGGGAGACCGTCTCCCTGATGATTGGCATGTATTGCCGTGCCCTGCATGGCAGTCCTTCCCTGTGCGATGAATGCTCCCGTCTGCAGGAGTATGCCTTCACCCGTATTGAAAAATGCATACTGCACCCCGCCAAGCCGGTATGCTCTGAGTGCCGGATTCATTGCTATAAACCAATGATGCGCGATCAGATAAAACAGGTAATGCGCTTTGCCGGCCCCCGCATGCTCACCCACCATCCCCTGAGGGCTCTCGTTTATCTGTGGCTGAAATACGTTGTTTCCCGAAAAACCGAAACGGCTACGAATACCCTCCGGTCATGATGAACAGCGGCTGGAATTCAAAGCTTTTGTAATGCGGCCTGAGCCGTTCGGTATTGTAAAACCTGTTCACATCAACCAGTTTCTTGGTGCTGGTTACTACATCTATGGGGGCATTGTCATACCTTCCGTTGCGCAGTACAATAAGCCTTCCGTGAATACCTTTCAGCACCAGGTCCAGCGCAAGGTTACCGTAAGCCATGGGAACGATGGAATCAATGGCATCGGGGTCACCGCCACGCACCAGATACCCCAGCTTCTGATTGATAACTTCCACCGTCTTCCCTTTGTTGTACTTCCTGGATAGCTCCTTGATCTTTTCCGAGACAATATCGCCTATGCCTCCTAATTTCGCATGGCCAAATGCATCGGTCTCCTTGTTCTGGAAAACCATTTCGTCCATTCCCTTGAACGTGGCTCCTTCGGAAATAAGAACCACCGAATATTTGCTTGGATTGCGGTTCCGGTCTTCCACCAGCAGTTCAACCAGCCGGTCAATATCGAATTTGTATTCGGGGATAACACACCGGTTGGCGGCCCCGGCCATGGTGGGCAACATGGCAGTAAACCCGGCATACCGGCCGAACACTTCCATCACCAGAATGCGTTCATGCGAACCGGCTGACGTCCGGAGTTTGTTGGTAAGCTCTATGGTGCGGGTTACACAGGTGCTGAACCCGATACAGTAATCAGTGCCGGGAACATCATTGTCCATGGTTTTGGGAATGGCGATAACCCGTACACCTTTTTTGAACAGATGTACAGCATAACTGAGGGTATCATCCCCCCCAATGGGAATCAGATAGTCAATCCCGAGAAAGTCAAGGTTTTTGATCACATCCTCGGTCAGATCATTCACATCCTTATTGTACTTATCGGCAAGATGGGCCGGAACTTCTGATTTTTTAACATTGATGGGATTCGTACGGCTGGTGTGAAGAAATGTTCCTCCGGTTCTGCCGGCCTTGTTGACAATTTCTTCCGTAAGTACCATGTATTTGTCACTATTGTCAGCTTCCTTGTCAGGAATAATCTCCATCAAGCCAGCCCAGCCCCGTTTAAGCCCTATTACCTGAAAACCCTCTCTGAGGGCACGAATGGTAACGGCCCTGATGGCCGGGTTCAGACCGGGCACATCCCCACCACCGGTAAGGATCCCGATCGTTGCTTTGTGATTTTTTGAGGCTGCCATAGTTGATTGTTTTTATGGTTGGATTCCGGTTCGAACATGATAAAAGTAAACCATTTCAGCCAAATATACAAAAATCCGTATGGCAGCAAAACCCCATCCATTCAGGGTATAAAACATTAAGGGTGAAGTACTGCAACATCTTCAGCTTCTTCACCCTCCGGTAGTATGTGCATCATCCTTCTTTGCTCAATAAGCAGAGAAATTCTCGTCCCACTCCAGAATTTTGAAAAAGTCAAATTCTTCCGGGTTCTGAACAAATTTCTTTGCCGCCTTATAGTCCTGCTTGGTTACATAATGCAGGTTGTTTCGGTAAACAAGCTGGCACTTGTTGGAATCTATGTTCACCAGGCGGGGGCGCACTTTCCCCGTTTCATCCTCAACGTCTTTCAGATAGAGGGGCGATACATTCCCTTTACGGTCAATGGTGATCATGCATCCTGTTTCCCCTTTTTCAAACAACCTGTACACACCCAATCCCAGATGGGTGGCGTAGGAAAGGTCGTAAGCAATCGGAACGCAGCAGCGCAGTTCGTAACCCAGCTCATTGGGACGGCTCTTTACCTTGATCTTCAATGTTTTAAGCTTCTGCTGGACCAGCATATTGAAAATGTGTGATTTGCTCACATTGCCCAGCTCAGGATGGCCATGATCATCATAGGTAAAGTTAATCCCCGTACCAATGATTTCCTCATCGTTCATAAAATGAAAAACGCCTTCGCTCACAATGGCCACCCCGTAATCAATGCCCAGAAGCCTTCTTTTTACCATGGATGAGATGATGAGATTGGTGATTTTTTCGAAGGTAATCTTGGTCTTGTTGAACATTTCGGGGATGATGATCATCGGAAGATGGCATGCAGTGCCAATTCCAAAGGCCAGGTGCCCTGCTTCCCTTCCCATGGCAGAAACCACAAACCAGGTGCCGCTCGTACGGGCGTCTTCATAAATCGTATTGACAATCCGTACCCCCTCTTCCTTGGCCGAATGGTATCCGAAAGTGGGATTGCCTTCAGGCAGGGGCAAATCGTTGTCAATGGTCTTTGGAACATGAATGGTAACCAGTTTCAGGTTTTTCTCTTCCAGCCATCTCGACAGGCGCAATGCCGTTGATGCAGTATCGTCGCCTCCGATTGTTACAAGAAGTTTGACGTTGTTCTTCTCAAAAAACTCCTTGCGGAATTCATCATCGCGCGGTTTATACCGGCTCATCTTCAGGGCCGAACCTCCTTTGCTGTATATGGCATCGGCAAATTCCCAGTCCAGATAATCATAAACCGGTTCCTCGGCAAAAAGGCTTTTATACCCTCCGTGAATCCCGATCACCTGATAGCCGTTCTGCAAAAAAATCTTGGTAACCGAACTTACTACCGTATTGATGCCCGGAGCCGGCCCACCGGCGCATAGTATCGCAACTGACTCTTTCATAGCTCGTTAAATTCGTTTAATTGTTACTACTTGTTTATGTTTTAAGGTATTGAACCAGCAAATATGGAAAGAAATTTTTTCTGTACTCATCCGGAACAACTTTTTTTTCACTTCCGCCATGCATCCTTCTGCTGTACACGAAAGAAGAAACCTTCGTTGCAGGAACTCCGGAAAATTCCGTATTTTTACACAAATTCGCCGGGCTACATGAACAAAAATGTGGAGATTCTGCTGGAAAAGGCACGCCGGTACTGCAGTGCACGCGAAACCTCACGGCACGATATGAAGCAGAAGCTCAGGCAATGGGGGACGCCTCCTGAAAACATGGAAGACATTCTCCTCTCCCTGGAAAAGGAAAATTTTATTAATGAATCCCGTTTTGCCCGGGCAGCAGCCGGTGACAAATTCCGCTTCGAAAAATGGGGAAGAATGAAAATACGGCATTTCCTGCTTCAGCACCACATCAGTGAACCCGTCATTGAAGAAGCTCTTCAGTCAATTGATGAAGAAGAATACCGTTCGCTCATTTACCGCGAAATAAAAAAGAAGAACGATACCATTGCGGCAGGCAACCTATGGGAACGCAAGTCAAAACTCTTTCGTTTTGCCCAGGCCAGAGGCTATGAAAGCGAACTGGCCCTGCAGGCACTCGACCGGATTCTTAATGAATGACTGTTTTTTTCTTACTTTTGCGCCGCAAATAAACAACGAGCATGATCACCACCGAAAACATCAAAGAGCTTAAGGAACGGCATGAAGCTCTCCGGAGGCATCTTTGACATCGACCGGAAGCGCATTCAGATCGAGGAAGAAGAACAGAAAACCCATGCCCCTGACTTCTGGGACAATCCCAAAGAAGCCCAGAAACAGCTGAAGCTGATTGCCCAGCTGAAATCATGGACCAGTGCATTCGATGAAATTACCCGGAGCCTCGAGGACCTTGAGGTGATGCTTGAATTTTACAAGGAAGGCGAAGCCTCTGAAGAGGACGTAACAAACGCCTACCACCAGACGCTGACCAGGATCAGCGACCTGGAGCTTCGCAACATGCTCGGGAAAGAAGAAGATGCCCTTGGCGCCGTTCTTAAAATCAACGCCGGGGCCGGAGGCACCGAAAGCCACGACTGGGCCCAGATGCTTATGCGCATGTACCTTCGCTACTGCGAAAGAAAAGGTTTTAAGGTAAAAGAAATTGACTACCTGGCCGGCGAAGAAGCCGGCATTAAAAGTGTTACCCTCGAAATTGAAGGGGAATATGCCTACGGGTACCTGAAAAGCGAAACAGGTGTCCATCGCCTGGTGCGCATTTCTCCTTTCGATGCCAATGCCCGGCGCCATACCTCCTTTGCCTCTGTCTTCGTAGCCCCACTGGTTGACGATACAATTGAAATTGTTATCAACCCCGCCGATATTGTTTTTGAAACCTACCGCTCAAGCGGTGCCGGAGGCCAGAACGTTAACAAGGTGGAAACGGCAGTCCGCCTGCGCCACCTGCCCACCGGCATTGTCATAGAAAACCAGGAAAGCCGTTCCCAGCTTCAGAACAAGGAAAACGCCCTCCGCCTGCTGAAATCCCAGCTCTACGAAATGGAACTACAGAAAAAAAGGGAAAAAATCGCCGAAATCGAAGGCCAGAAAAAGAAAATTGAATGGGGAAGCCAGATCCGCAACTACGTACTGCATCCCTATAAACTGGTTAAAGACCTTCGCACCGACTATGAAACCTCCAATGCCCAGGAAGTACTCGACGGAAACCTCGAGGATTTTGTAAAAGCCTACCTGATGGAATACGGAGTGGCTTCCTGAATCCAGTAAGCCCGGATTGCGCATTAAACCCAAGTACCATGAATTAACAAATTCAACCAGGCTATAGCAAATTATTTTTAGAGGAAATTCTACAATTGAAAAACTAATTGACGAATTTGGGATTATCACATCTTGACTCACATCTTGAAATGGAATACAATGCTGATCCAATCACGAAGGGATGGCATTATTATAGAAAATTCCATCAGGAGAAACAATGAGAACCCCGAAGAGGTGGTATTATAAGACAGCCCATAATGCCGCCCCTTAAGGGCTTTTATTAGCTTCTTACCATTCGATCATTTTCATGTTTTGAACAAACAGCACGAAAACGGAGGTTTCGAATTCCAATGTCCATGGTCACATCCATGGTGGGTATAACGAAAGCCGTTGCAACACCGTAGGTGTTGAAGAAAACTACATGTATTCAACCTTCCGGAGGTGAAAATTCAGGAATCTGGTTTCAGCTGGTTTTGCCCGGATGCCGGCATGCAAAGGCAACGCTCTGCGCATTAATTCGCTTGCTCTCCTGATGCACAATACGTTTTAAAACTAACCTCCAACGAAACCCGGATCAATCAATCCAAAAACTTGACGAACTTTTACCCTGTTGGAAGGGCTGATAAAAAACAGGCTTTTGAAATCAAGAGACATTTTGCCGAAGGCTTACGTTTAAAGACCCTGTAATGCGTGAAAGGCTCAATGAAATTGAGAAGATGGAAAAAGAAGATACAAAACCATATCCTTTATGCTATTGTTGGTCTTACTAAAAGTATGATACAAAAAAATATTGCTGCATAATAAAACAAAAAAGCCCAGTTATGGGCTTTTTTGTTTAAAGTTAGGGCTATTTTACAGCTTGGCTATCTCCATATATTTCTTTCATACTTTCCTTTACTTTTAAAAAATTTTTCCGATAAGGATCAGGATATTTTTTTATCATTTCATCAATTTTGAGCATATATTTTTCATAATATTGAAAATCACCTGTTTTACATAA
>JAAYUG010000186.1 GCA_012517825.1 Bacteroidales bacterium
ACTCTGTGTAACAAATAAAAGCTTCACAGTGTTACACAGTGTAATACACTGTGAAACTCTGTGTAACAAAAAAATCTACTATGTTCAATCTTCAGAACTTTATTTCGGAACACATCACCCACCGCAGGCAAAGCTTTTTTGCCGCCGACATGGAACGCTTCCATGACGAACTTTCTGGTCACATTTCCGGCCGTTCCGTACTGGTCATCGGCGGTGCCGGCACCATTGGCTCATCCTTCATCAAAGCCCTCCTCCCCTTCAAACCCTCCCGCCTGGTCGTTGTCGATACCAGCGAAAACGGCCTCACCGAGCTCACCCGCGACCTGCGCAGTACCCACGGAATGTTGGTACCCGGCGAATACAAAACCTACCCCGTAAACTATGCCGATCCCGTTTTCGAACAGATCTTCCGCCATTACCAGCCCTTCGGCATCGTTGCCAATTTTGCCGCCCACAAGCACGTGCGCAGTGAGAAGGACATTTTCTCGGTATCGGCCCTCCTGCACAACAACGTGCTCCATGCCGGCCGCCTCCTGGCCCTCCTCTCCGAAGCCCCGCCGGAACATTTTTTCTGCGTTTCCACCGACAAAGCCACCAACCCCGCCAACATCATGGGCGCCAGCAAGAAGCTCATGGAAGACCTTATCATGAGCTGGTCGCACCGGTTTACGGTTTCCACCGCCCGCTTTGCCAATGTAGCCTTCTCGAACGGAAGCCTGCCTGAAGGATTTCTGAACCGGCTGGCGAAAAAACAACCCCTTTCGGCTCCCAGCGATGTAAAACGGTATTTTGTAAGTCCTGAAGAATCAGGACAGATTTGCCTTCTGGCTTGCATGCTTGGCAAAACACGCGACATTTTCTTTCCCAAACTGCCGCCCGACAGCATGCTTACATTTTCTGAAATAGCGGTTCATCTGCTCGAAGCGCATGGACTGAAGCCGCTTCTGTGTGCCAGCGAAGAGGAGGCACGGTTATATTCTGCACAGCGTAAAGAAAACGATCCTTCTTATCCTGTATATTTCTTCCCGTCCGATACGTCCGGAGAAAAGCCGTATGAGGAATTTTATGCAGGGCATGAAACCATCGAAATGGAAAGGTTTTCGTCATTGGGTGTAATAAAAAACACTCCTGCCCGCCCGCGTGATGAAATGGATGCCTTGCTGAAGGAATTAGCTTCTCTTATTGCAAGGCCTGGTACCGGTAAAGAGCAGGTAGTACGCTTTCTTGAAAAGGTAGTGCCCGGCTTCCGGCATATAGAAACCGGGAAAAGCCTGGACCAGAAAATGTAAACCCTTACCAGCTCTTGCCCGCCGGTGACACGACAGACACCATTTCCCATAGGTAATTAAGGAACGGGTTCCAGAGTTCCAATGTTCCAGAGTTCCAATGTTCCAAAGTTCCAAAGTTCCAGAGTTCCAAGGATTTCCGATTTCCGATTTCCCATTTCCGATTAAGGGATTTCCGATTTCCCATTTCCCATTTCCAATTAACGTGTTTTAGTTTTCATAGCGTAATCAAGGACAGGAAATTGGAAATAGGAAATTTTCATACAGCGAACAGCAAATGCTCCTGCGTAAAATTCTTTCCTTCCTGATCAATCCTCTGCCGGTCCTCTATCTCCTCCTTCTGGCCGGCACTGTTTTTCTTATCCTACGGAAGAAAAAAACCTCCCGCTGGTTCTTTCTTTTTTCTGCCCTCTGGCTGTTGGCCATCACCACCTCTCCTTTTCCCCGCTTTCTTGTAAGCCGGCTCGAAACCAGATACCCCACTCTTCTTTCCTTTCCTGTATCCGACACCTCCCGCCCCGTTAACATCCTTGTTCTGGGCGGCGGGCACACCCACGACCTCCGCTTCCCCCCCAACAACCAGCTTTCGGCCAATGCTCTCGGTCGCCTGGCCGAAGGCATCCGCCTCTACCGCCGGATTCCCCACAGCAGGCTCATTACTTCCGGCTATGCCGGAAAAGAAGATATTTCCCAGGCCATGGTGATGTACCGTACCGCCCTTCTTCTGGGCGTTGACAGTTCCCGCCTTTCCCTCCAGGAAGAACCCCGCATTACCTGGCAGGAAGCACTCTCTTACCGCCAGAACTTCGATACCACCGCCACCCTGATCATCGTTACCGACGCCATCCACATGCCCCGTGCCATGATGCTCTTCCGCAAAGCAGGCCTGCATCCCATAGCTGCCCCCACCAACCACTACGTCAAAAAAGGCTTCCACCGCCCCAAACCCGACATCAGTCTCGGTGCCGAAAATATAAAAATGCTGGAAGCCGCATTCCATGAGCTGGCAGGACTTGCCTGGGGATGGGTACGGTATGGCAACGAAGAGAATCCCGTCCCCTGAGCGGAATAACATACTCCATGCGCTGTAAAGCATTCCTCGTTTCCTTCTTCATTTTCACCGGCGCCCTCTGCCAGCCCGTTTCCCTGCCCCTGAGCAGGGACCTGATGTATTTTTATACCCCGAAAAATGATACAGGCTATAGCTTTCATCCCTCTGTGCGCCCTTATCTGGCTGATGAACTTACTCCTCTCCTGCCGGGAATGTTTTATTCCCGCACCGGGCCGGATGATCCGGCAGGCTTGTTCCGCGCGGCCTTGCGTCCTCTGGTCAACGGAACGGCAGGCTTTGCAAAGGATTTCCTGTACCACACGGGAGCAGGCGCTGAACTGCTGTTACAATGGAAGCAGAGCCTGAGCCTGAACCTGCAGTATCTTTACAATGCCGGTGTTTTCCCGTCCTTGTACGATTCCCTCACCCTGGCCGGCTACGTGCCGCATGCAGGCCTGGCCTCCTATCGGGGTTCCGGCTCCCGGATGCAATGGGGCTCGGTAACCGGAGCGCTTGCCTGGATGCCCCTGCGGCCGCTGGTGCTGGAAGCCGGCATAGGAAGAAACTTCTGGGGCGAAGGATACCGCTCCCTTTTCCTCTCGGATAACAGCAACGCCTATCCCTACATAAAAACCACCGTACGGGTCTGGCATATCCGCTACGTGAGCCTGCTGGGCTTTCTGCGCGATGTTTCCCTGCCGGGAAGCAAAGACAGGCTGTTCCCTAAGTACGGGGCCTTCCACTATCTGAGCTGGAATGTTACCCGCCGCCTCAACCTTTCGTTTTTCGAAGCGGTGGTCTGGCATGGTAACGACAGCATCCGCCACCGGGGGTATGATTTTCAGTATATGATTCCCCTGGTGGTGTACCGGCCTGTGGAACACTGGATCGGTTCACCCGACAATGCCCTGCTGGGGACAGCCGGCTCGTACAGGCTTTTACCCGAATGGACAGTGTACGCCCAGTTCATGCTCGACGAGCTGATAATCAAGGAATTTCTGCAGGGTACCGGCTGGGCGGGAAATAAATATGCCCTGCAGGCAGGGGTGAAGGTCAGCGAACCTTTCGGGAAGGAAGGCCTGCACCTTCTGGCCGAGATGAATCTGGCGCGGCCTTACACCTGGTCGCACCGCAATACACTGAACAATTACGGAGCCTGGTACCAGCCCCTGGCGCATTCTGCCGGGGGCAATTTTGTGGAAGGCCTTACGGAAGCGAAATACCGTGCGGGAAGGAATCTTTTATCGGCCTTTCTTTCCTTTACAGCCGCCGGAAAGGATTCCGGCCTGTTCAATTCCGGGAATGATATCTACCGGAATTATACCACCAACATTGCGCGCCATAATGTGGACATATTGCAGGGTGAGCCGTTCCGGCAGGTGGTGTGGAGGGTGGGGTTCGGGCGGCTGGTGGTGCCCCGCGCTGACCTGCTGGCCGAAATCCAGTGCGCAGGGCGGTTTTTCAGGGCCGGCGGCCGCCGGGGAAGAGAACTCTTTATAGGTATTTCGGTGCGAACCATGCTCTTTAACGATGAATGGTTCGCAAATTAATTAAGGGGCGTTGCCCCTTAGACCCCACTTACTTTCTTTCCTTGATGAAAGAAAGGAAGCAAATCCCGCATAAGAAAATCTACCAGTTGGCGTTGAAGCCAACTGTAAGATTTTCTATCGCGGGAAAGGCAAAACAAGCACCTTACCCGCTCTGCCTGAATGCAAGAATTACAGGCAGAGGCGGAATTTTAAAGACGGGTTTAGAAAAGGCTGAAGCTTACTTCTAAGGTCGCTACATGTTTGTGCAAGAGCATGTGCAAGGGAGTCTTTAAAATAAATCCCGACTCAGTCGTCGGGCCCTCTGCCGTAATTCTATGCATTCAGGCATTCACAACAGCCCGAGCTACCTGTTTTGCCTTGGCCCACGCGCATGCGGTTCCTGTTCAGAAGAGAAATTTATTTCAGGAAACGAGGTTTTTCATGCCAGTGCTTTCCATGTTTCGTACAAACATTATGAAACCGGAGGTTTCGAATTCCAATATCCATGGTGACATCCATGGTAGGTGAAACGAAAACCTTTGCAACGCCGGAGGTGTTGAAGAAGGAAATTTCATCAGAAGAATCAATAGGAACCCCAAAGGGGTGGCATTATTAAGAGCAGGAGAGCCTTTAAAATAAATCCCTTACAGGGAATTTTGCTGTAATTCCAAACATTCCGGCATTCACCTCCTCCCTGACTTCCTGTTTTGCCTGTCCTGTGTACTATTTTTTATGATCTGGATCACACCATAATGTATAAACTTTTTCTCTCCCTTCTCCTCTCCACCATCCCTTTTTTTGTCAATGCCCAGGCTTTTCTGCCCATCAACCACTACTACAGCCAGGAAGCAGAGGGATACCTGCAGAAAAACGATGTGCTGTTCTTCAGTGCCCTCCGGCCAGCGCCTCTTCCCGTTGTGCACGACACCCTTTTCCGCCCCGACAGCCTTCTCTCCATTCCCGGAGCGAAACCTTACCGGTGGTGGATCTTCCGCAAACTCCGCCAGGAAAATCTGGCGGTGGTGCGGCAGGATGGACTGGTGCTGAAAGTTAACGGCCTGGCCGATTTCAGCGCCGGAAAAGAGAACGGCTCCTCCCGCCTCCTGTACCGCAATACCCGCGGGGCCCTCTTTGAAGGCACCATCAGCGGCGTCATCGGATTTTCCTCCGCCCTG
>JAAYUG010000187.1 GCA_012517825.1 Bacteroidales bacterium
AGTTCGCTTCTCTCCTAATGCGCAATCCGGGCTTAACCGGCCGCTTCCACTCCGTTCCAGCGGGGTTTGCCCGGATGCCATCCCACAATGCATGCGCACTGCGCATCAGTTCGCTTCACTCCTGATGCGCAATCCGGGCTTAACCGGCCGCCTTCACTCCGTTCCAGCGGGATTTGCCCGGATGCCTTCGCGCAAAGCAAACACACTGCGCATCAGTTCGCCTCACTCCTGCTGCGCAATCCGGGCTTAACCGGCCGCTTCCACTCCGTTTCAGCGGGATTTGCCCGGATGCCTTCGCGCAAAGCAAACACACTGCGCATCAGTTCGCTACACTCCTGATGCGCAATCCGGGCTTAACATTCTGAGGAGTTGTTGGATACCCGTTCTATTTCTTCCTCCTTCAGCAAAGGCTCTCCTTTGTAGCGAAGAAAAAGCTGAACAACAGCAAGGACATCCTTTTCGCAATATATCACAATTCTCTGCAGATCATGCATTTGCCAGTAAACCTGACTTACCTGACTGCCGTCAATATCATCCTTGGGTGTAGGTATGCCAAAAAGATGGGTAAGCAAATCCAGCGATGTAAAGCTCTTGAAATCGCCAAAACGCCACATTTCCATCGTATCAAGAAAGTTTACCTCCCAGGGTTTCTTCCCTGAAACATCGAGAACGGCAGGCAGGGTAATTCCGTTCACCAGCATCCTTCTGGCAATATACGGAAAATCAAACTCCTTGCCATTATGGGCACACAGGTAAATCTGCCTGTTCTGGGAAAAACGGTTGAGCAGCTGCTGAAATTTTCTGAGCAATTCAGCTTCATCATCCCCGTAAAACGACTTGATACGGGCCGTCCTTTTACCATCTTTTACCGACAGATGCGCCACCGAAATACAGATAATCTTTCCAAATTCAGCATAAATCCCAGCCCGCGAATAAACATCCTCCGCGGTTTCGTTTTCCTTCCTGAAATGGGATGATTTCCGCTCCCAGAGACGCTGAAAATCTTCATCAAGATCTTGAAAAGAGGGCACAGCCGGAACCGTCTCAATGTCAAGAAAAAGAATCTGATCAACCGGATACGTTTCGAGCATACATTCCTTTTTAAACCAACCTAAAAATATAAATTTTCGTTTGTATGAAAGATGCATTCAAAGGTTTTTCTGCAGGTTTTTCTGCTCGGGTTATTTTTGGTATTTTCGCGCCATAAAAAAAACGACAGATGCCAGGTTTATATCCGCTGAAGTTCAAACCTATATTCAAACCATACATTTGGGGAGGAAGCCGTTTACAGACATCACTGGGCAAAAAAATACCGGGTTATCCCACAGCCGAAAGCTGGGAAATATCAGGAGTAAAAGGAAATATTTCTGTTGTTGCAGAAGGATTTCTCAAAGGAAACTCCCTTCAGGAACTGGTTGAGGTCTATATGGGCGACCTTGTTGGTGATAAAATCTACGAGCGTTTCGGAATCGAATTCCCTTTGCTGATTAAATTTATTGATGCCAATCAGGATCTGTCCATTCAGGTTCATCCCGATGATGAGACGGCACGGATACGGCATAAGGCCTTTGGAAAAACGGAGATGTGGTATGTGCTTGAAGCAGATGAGGGTTCGGCCCTTTATTCCGGTTTCAGGCGAAAAGTGTCACGCGACGAGTATCTGCATCATCTGGAAAACGGAACCCTTTCCGAAATTCTGAACCGGGAGGAGGTGCATCCGGGCGATGTGTTTTTCATTCCGGCCGGAAGAATTCATGGAATAGGCAAAGGTATTTTGCTGACCGAGATTCAGCAGACCTCCGATATTACGTACCGGGTATACGACTGGGGCCGGGTAGATAAGGAAGGCCTGCCCAGACCCCTGCACACTGACCTTGCTCTGGATGTTATCAACTTTGGAGATACCGGCCCGTTCAAAACCGTTTACAGTCCCCGGCTCAACCGGCCGGTCAAGCTTGTCCAGTGCCCGTATTTTACTACCCAGCGTCTCGACGCTGATCAAACTGTTACCCGGGATTATTTTGCTCTTGATTCATTCGTCATTTATATTTGTACTTCCGGTTCCTTTACCATCCATTACGGTGAAGAGAAACCTGTCACACTGGTGCGGGGTGAAACTATCCTTATACCAGCCGAAATCAAGCAGGTTACTCTTGTACCCGAGGGTCAGGGAACCCTTCTGGAGGTTTTTGTTCCATAACCTTACGTAAGAGCCAGCAAGCAGGTATTTGCGGTATGAAAATTACGGAGGCAGAATTTACGGGATCTTTTACTGAGAGGGGAAAATGCCCTCCTGCCGTTTTCCCCGAATTTGCCTTCATCGGACGTTCCAATGTCGGGAAGTCTTCCCTGATCAATATGCTTTGCAACAGGAAGAACCTTGCCCGGACTTCATCCACACCGGGGAAAACTCTGCAGATCAACTTCTTCCTCATCAACCGGACCATCTATTTTGTTGACCTTCCCGGGTACGGTTATTCCCGTATTCCGAAAAAGGACAGGCTCCGCATTGCGGGAATAACAAAAGACTACCTGAAAAACAGGCCGGGACTGACCAATGTTTTTCTGCTGATCGATATCCGCCTACCCCAGATGGAATCCGACAGAAGGTTTATGGAATGGATGGCTTCCGAGGGCATTCCCTTTTCCGTTGTGTTTACAAAAGCCGACAAGCTATCCCAAACCCAGCAGAAAAACCATGTGGAGGAATACCAAAGAAAACTGCTCGAACAATGGGAAGAACTTCCTCCGGTTTTTATCACCTCGGTAAAAAATAAAGCCGGAAAAGAGGATTTGCTCAGGTATATAGAAGAACTGTCGTTGATGACCAAAAGAAATTCTTCATAATTAATCAGGATTCTTACCTTTGCATGCCGTACGATTTAACAATTAATTTAACGACCGATAAAACAGAGGTTACATGAAGCCCAGGTTTCCGATCAAATTTTTTTCAGGCGAAGCTTCGCGCCATCTGGCTGAAGAAATTGCCCGGCATTTCGGAACACAATTAGGACAGACGAACATACTCCGGTTCAGCGACGGAGAGTTTCAGCCGGCCTATCTGGAATCAGTACGTGGCTGTACTGTATTCATCATACAGTCGACCCACCCGCCGACCGACAATCTGATGGAGCTTCTGCTGATGATTGATGCCGCCAAGCGGGCATCGGCCTATCAGGTGGTTGCTGTAATTCCGTATTTCGGGTATGCCCGCCAGGACCGGAAAGACCGTCCCCGTTCATCCATCGGCGCCAAACTTGTCGCCAATCTGCTGTCGGCTGCCGGTGTGGACCGGATCATGACCATGGATCTTCATGCCGACCCGATCCAGGGTTTCTTCGACGTTCCGGTAGATCATCTTTATGCTTCGTCCATATTTGTACCCTATATCCAGAGCCTGAATCTTCCTAACCTGGCCATAGCCGCACCCGACATGGGCGGAACCAAACGGGCTAATGCCTATGCCCGCTTCCTGAAGGCGGATATGGTAATCTGTTACAAACTCAGAAAAAAAGCCAATGTTGTTGAAGAAATTAAGGCCATCGGCGACATCAAGGGCAAAAATATTGTGATTGTTGACGACATGATCGACACAGCAGGGACAGCCTGCCTCGCTGCAGAAATGCTGATGAACGACGGAGCGGAAAGTGTGCGCATGGTGGCTACCCATCCTGTCCTTTCAGGACCAGCCTACGAACGAATTGAAAAAAGTCCTCTCGTGGAAGTGGCAGTTACCGATACCATCCCCCTGCGCCAGACCAGCCCAAAAATTAAAGTGCTTTCCATCGCCGGCCTTTTTGCGGATGTTATCAACAAGGTACATAATTTTGAGTCCATCAGTTCCAGTTTTATTTTTTAATACTATATTTGCGCCTCCTAAAAAAGGATAACAATCGTGTAATGGGGAATCAGAGGCAATGCCCTGATTCTGAGTAGCACAACATAATAATTGTTCATCCATAAACAGTATGAAAACAATCGAAATCAAAGCAGAGGCGAGAAAAAACCTCGGAAAAAAAGAAACGGAAAAACTGCGCAAGCAGGGCATGGTACCCGGCGTACTCTATGGCGGAAGTGAACCAGTGCATTTTTACGTGCCTGAAAACAATCTGCGCCATCTGGTGTACACACCGAATGTGTATATTGTTGACCTTTCCATTGACAGCCGGAAAGCAAAAGCCATCCTGCAGGACATTCAGTTCCATCCGGTTACCGACCGCATTCTTCACATCGACTTCAAGGAAGTATTTGACGACAAGCCGGTAGTTATGCGGATCCCGATCAAGCTCACCGGCAGTTCCGCTGGTGTACGTGCCGGTGGTAAACTGAAGCAGAGCGTGCGTTACCTGAAGGTAAAGGGACTGATCAAAGATCTCCCCGATCATCTTACCATCGACATTTCCGCCCTGGAGATAGGAAAATCTATCCGCGTAGGTGATCTTTCATTTGAAAACCTTGAACTGCTTGACAACAAGCGTCTGCAGGTTGTGACAGTTCAGGTAACCCGTGCCGTGGTTGAAGAAACCCCTGAAGCAGCACCTGCTGAAGGCGCTGCAGCTGAAGGTGCCGCCCCGGCCGCTGAACAGCCTGCCAAGGAAGCCCCGCAGCAAAACAAATAATTTGCTTACTGAATTTCATCCATGCTTCGGTATGTTCTTGCTGAACACAATACTGAAGCATGGATTTCTTCCGTTAGTGAATCCCGCAGAATATAACCTATACCACTCTTCAACAGGAATTCCGTGAAGTATCTGATTGTCGGACTGGGAAATCCGGGTGATGAATACAGTGAAACACGCCATAATGTTGGCTGGAAAATTGCCGATGAACTGGCTTCTTCGCTGAATGCCTCCTTTGAAGACAAGCGTTTTGGTTTTGTAGCCCGGGCTGCCTTCAAGTCGCGCACCCTGGTAATTCTGAAGCCGACCACTTACGTCAACCTCAGCGGAAGAGCTGTCAATTACTGGCTTGCCCATGAAAAAATTGAGCCTGATCATTTGCTGATTATGGTTGACGATCTGGCATTACCTTTCGGGACAATTCGTATTCGTCCCCGCGGAGGAGACGGGGGGCACAACGGCCTTATCCATATCACCCAGATCCTCGGCCATCAGAACTATGCCCGCCTTCGTTTCGGCATAGGCAATGAATATCCCTACGGCCGGCAGGTCGATTATGTTCTGGGAACCTGGACAGAGGAAGAACGGGCCATTCTGCCGGAACGCATCCGACTTGCTTCAGACGCTGTAAAAAGTTACGCCACAATAGGTATAGAGCGTACCATGAATCTTTATAACAAGAATCATGCGCCCGGGCTAACCAGGAAAACTGACCAGTAGCAAAAGTTTTATCCTGTCTGCCCTTTCCCTGATTGACCACAGGAAATCTTTCATCTCCCTCGCAAGCATTTTATCCTCATTCTTTTTACCTTTGTGTTTCCTATGTTGAACGAGGTGCGAATTGACAAATGGCTTTGGGCCATGCGGATATATAAAACCCGCAGCCAGGCAGCCGCAGAATGCCTGAAGGGAAGAGTTCTGGCAGAAGGTACCGAAGCAAAACCTTCCCGCCTTGTGCGGGTCAACGACCTGGTTGTTGTTAAAAAGCCTCCCGTTATCTATACTTATCGTATCAAACAGCTTACCGACAGAAGGTTGCCTGCAAGGGATGTCCCTTTATACCTTGAAAATCTTACTTCGGAAGAAGAACTCGCCAAACTTGATATGGTTAAACTCACCGGCTTTGCTCTTCGTGAAAAGGGAGCCGGCAGGCCTACCAAAAAAGAACGGCGCGAAATAGACCGTCTGCGGGGCACATAATAATCCTTTAAACGAATACCATTTTTGAAATGCTGATTGCCAAAGAAAAACGCCGCACCAATATTGCCGAATATCTGCTTTACATGTGGCAGATCGAAGATATTATCAGAGCCTATGATTTTTCCATCGAGAAAATCAATAAAGAATTGATCAGCCAGTACGACCAGCCTGCCGAAGTGAAAAAGCAGATACGCGACTGGTATAAACAGCTGATTGACATGATGAAAGAAGAAGGAATTGAAAACCAGGGGCATCTGAGGTTTCTTACCAACACACTGGCTGAGCTGAATGATTTTCATCTCAGACTCCTGTCTTCCCCCAAAGAAACTGCCTACCGGGAGCTTTACAAACAGGCAGGGCCGGCTATTCAGGCTCTGGGGGCCAAAGTACCCGGGTACAAAATGAGCGATCTGGAACTATGTCTTAATGGCCTTTACGGTTTGCTCATGCTCCGGCTCGGGAAAAAAACCGTCTCGGACGAAACCACTGAAAGCATCCAATCCATCAGCCGGATGATTGCCTATCTTGCCGACCGGTTCAGGAAATTTGAGCAAGGCGATTACGAATTTTAGGTAATTTCCAATAACCTGCCCCTG
>JAAYUG010000188.1 GCA_012517825.1 Bacteroidales bacterium
GTAATCAAGATATCGCTTTGCGGAAAGGGATCCGGTGGCCTTACTATCCGGTTAACCGGGCGTCCTATGTCGCCGGTAAAGGAAATGATCTTTTTTGCGCCGTTTTCGGTTACTTCCAGCGTAGCTACCCCGCTGCCAAGCATGTGCCCGGAATTGGTGAACCATACCCTGGTGGAATCATCAATACGGAGTTTCCTGTTGTAGGGTATCCCGATAAAAAGCTTCATACAGGCAATGGCATCTTCCCTTGTGTATAAAGGTTCGACAGGCGGCAATCCCTGCCGGGCTCTTTTTTTGTTGAAAGTTACAATATCCTGCTCGTGAATATGGCCCGAATCGGCCAGCATCAATGCACAGAGATCCCTTGTAGCACTGGTGGCTATTACCGATCCTTCAAAACCGTTCTTGTAAAACCATGGAATAAGTCCCGAATGATCAATATGGGCATGGGTGAGTATAATATGGTCAACCTCCGCAGGATTGATTCCCGGATTCCGGTTCCGGGCATCTGTTTCAAGGCCTTTGCCCTGGAACAATCCGCAATCGAGAAGAATTTTTTTTCCGTTCCCAGTTGTAATTAGATGTTTGCTTCCTGTTACTTCGCGTGCCGCCCCCAAAAATTGTATTGTCATTTCCGTTGTGTTTGATAACCAGTTGGTATAATTATTTTAAAGAAAAATCAAGTCAGATTTACGTCTTAAGGTTCCCTGGAGCCTGATTTTAGCAGGCTAAATTTATCAATTTTTTGCGAAGGAAGGTTACACGGTAAGCCGGAATAAAAAAAGGGCAGTTGTTAAACTGCCCTGCCTATGATTTCCGGCGGTGTGGACGGGACTCGAACCCGCGACCCTCGGCGTGACAGGCCGATATTCTAACCAGCTGAACTACCACACCAGAAATTGGTGACGCAAAATTATACCAATATTTTATTCCTGCAACACCCGGATGCAAATTTTTGGTCAAATTCGTTTACTCGGGAACCCTGAAAAAGCTGAAATGAACCTTGCCATACCTGCGTTCGTCGAAGAATCCGGGGTGGCCGGCAAATGAAATGTTTCCGGAATGCTCTACTACTAGGATGCCTTCTTTGTTTAAAAGCCCATGCTGCAGGATGATATCCGGAAGATTGCCGATACCTTCCATATCGTAAGGTGGATCGCAGAAGATCACATCGTATTTTGTTTGGTGATGTTCCAGGAAGCTGAAAACGTCTCTCTCCATCAGCCGGAATCCTTCGAAAGAGAGTTCCCTGATCATGCGGCGTATAAAGGCGGCGTGCACAGGATGGTTTTCCACAGATGTCAGATTATGGCATCCACGGGAGGCAAATTCATACCCTATTACCCCCGTACCGGCAAAAAGATCCAGTACCGAAATTTCTTCAAAATCGAAATAATTGGCCAGGATATTAAATAGGGCTACCCTCGCAAAATCAGTAGTAGGACGTGCTCTGAAATTGCGTGGCGGCTGAATATGTTTTCCTTTATATTTTCCGCTGATTATTCGCACAGTTGCAGATTCATTAACTGAACCGGAATTTCCAGGGAGTGGAACTGGATTTTTATCGCAGGGTCCATCTGGAGGGCTGGCATGCCGGCATTAAGGGACGGAAAATATTCCCTCAAAAGCGCTTCGGTATCAGCAGCCTTTGCAAGACCCGGATAACCGCACATGATAAGATTTCCTGAAACAAGATCAAGTGAAAAATCGCGCGAAATCTTTGCCAGAAAAAACAAAATATCAGACGGCTCCTGCCAGTTGAAACGGCTAAAATTGCTGATGCCTTTTCCGGAATGAACATAATAGTCAGCAAAGCCATAATGCAGAAGTACGCACAGTCCCTGTGGTTTTGCCGCATCAAAGTGCAGGCTTACAGGAGCCCATGACGGAAAATACCGGAACGATGGAAAAACGTTTCTCAGCAATTGACTTACAGCTCCCGGTACAGGAAAGACAAAAGTGGTTTCAGGTTCCCTGATGGAATAATAATGGACCTCGTCAAATTCTCTGAATAACTCATGATAGATAAGAAAATTTCTGGCTTCCTCCGGCCGGAAGTAGGCTGAAGGAACAGCCAGCCATTTATTGGTAATCCATAGAACGCGGACGGATTTCCAGTTACCCTTCAACCACATATTCCCTGCCAGAATCTTTTCCAGTTCATCCATCCAGCTTTCTTCATTAAGGTCAGGATGAACAGGATACATGGCAAAAGCCTTGCACTCACCAGTTGATGAGATACCGGCAAAAAAAACCAGTCCATCCGGAGCAATCTGAATGGACAGGTCGGTATCAGAATATTGTTCGGTTTTTAATGATGGAGCAACGAAAATTTTTTCGTTCATGAATGGTTATTCCCAGTTTCCTGCATTGTTGTTTGCTTCCTCAACGCTCCCGACACGTAGTCCCGGAAATCCTGTCATTTTCTTTCGTTCATCGTTCAGGTTGATAATCAGCTGAGGATCCAGTCCATTCAGAAGTATGTCGTTTTCGACCGAAGCTTCGAATACATTGACTTTCACTTTTCCGGTTTCAACCGTGTTGGTTTTCAGTTTGAACTCTATGCCATTGGTATAGGGAACATAGCGTATGGAATCAATGGGGTAATTTTTCCCGAAAAGTGAATCCAGAATGGGAACCAGCACAGTGTCTCTGCGGATAATCCCTTTCTTCAAAGCTTGCTTTTCTGTCCATCCTGCCTGAAGCAGACTATCGGAAAGCATTCCGTATTTCTTCACAACCCGGAAGTTTCCGTTTTTGATGAACGAAATAAGGGAATCAAAACTGGCTGTATAATGTCCGTTTTCTACTTTAAAGGCAACTTCAGCGGTACGGATAGCTTTCAGTCGCTCAATGGTTTTTTCGTACCGTTTGTCTTTTTCACGGTTAAAGCGGATAGGCTTCATGATGCCGTCATATAACAGATAAGCCAGAACAACGATCGATATCGTCAATACAATCTGAATAGCAGTCCTCATGGTATTGTGTTTTTTGAATGCAGCAAAATTAATAAAAAAATGATACGACAACGACTAACTTTGATGCGAAGTCCATGGAAAAAATTTAATCTGAATCGGATGATTGCAATCAATTCTAAGATACTGACAGAAAGTGTATTATTGAAATTTCCTTATGAACCGACTCCCGATCAGAGGCACTTTATGGAGCAATTCAGTGATTTTCTTTTTTCGGGGGCGAAGAACGAAATTATGCTCGTAAAGGGGTATGCCGGAACCGGAAAAACAATTCTTGTAGCCACCCTGGTGCAGGTTCTCCGTGCTCTGAACAGAGGGTTTGTTCTGCTGGCTCCAACGGGACGTGCAGCAAAAGTATTGTCACAGTATTCTGGTTTTCCGGCCAGTACGATTCACAGAAAAATATACCGGAAGTTGCTTTCTCCTTCCGGTCTGGCAGAATTTGTGCGCGACAGGAATCTGCATACTGATACTGTATTTATTGTGGATGAAGCCTCGATGATAGGAGAAACAAGCCGTGATGTGTCTCTGTTTGGATCGGGAAATTTGCTTTCCGATCTAATTTCGTACGTCTATGGCGGTCAGAATTGCCGGTTGGTGCTCATGGGCGATACGGCGCAGTTGCCTCCGGTGGGCCTCCGGGTAAGTCCTGCATTACAGCCTGAAGTGCTTCAGCGATTCGGGCTTTCGGTGCGAAATGTTATGCTCACCGAAGTTCTGAGGCAGGCATCCGGTTCGGGCATTCTTTCTTTCGCTACCTCCCTGCGGAATATGCTGGAAAGGGAGGAATACGGCAAGCCCGTTGTTGAACGGGACTGGTTTTCTGATATTGCGCTAATTGCACCCGCTGAAGTGCCTGAGCATATTGAACAGGAATACCGGAAGCAGGGAATGGAAAATGTGATCGTAATCTGTCGCTCCAATCGTCAGAGTAACCGGTATAACGCAGGAATCAGGCGTCAGATTCTTTTCCGTGAAGAGGAACTTTCGTCAGGTGATGTTATGATGGTGGTCAAAAACGATTATTTCTGGCTTGCAGAGGGAGAAGCAATGGGATTTATTGCCAACGGGGATATTCTGCGGTTAAAACGTATACGGCGTTATGACGAACTTTATGGTTTCCATTTTGCTGATGCCTCGGTGGTATTTCCTGACTATAATGATCTGGAGGCTGATGTGAAACTGCTGCTCGATACGATAACGGCAGAGGCTCCATCCTTGCCGGCTGAAAAACAGAAAGAGCTCATGCAGGCCATATTGCAGGAGTATGATATGGCTTCGGGGAAAAAAATACAGGATTATTTGCACACGAATCCCTGGTTTAATGCCATCCAGGTTAAGTTTGCCTACGCGGTAACATGCCATAAGGCGCAGGGGGGGCAATGGCATACGGTATTTATTGATCCCGGCCGCCAGGAAGAGTATGACCGGGAATACATCCGCTGGCTATATACGGCGGTTACCAGAGGTACCGACAAGGTTTATCTGGTATCTTATTGAAAGACAGGTTGTTAATGTATTTTCAGAAACCTGCGCTGTTCCAGCGGATACCTGCCGAAAACCAGCGTCGTGGCATTCCTGCACCTAGTATATCAGCATATCGGACATCAGTGAGGTTATGCGTAATAAACCGGAAGGAAACCCTATTGCTGAAAAGGTTCCATTCAAGACTGCTGTTGAAAACAACATAACTTTCAGGAAGGGAAGCATTTATGCTCCTGGCATATTCGGGATTATTTCTGACTTTGTAAATACTGCTGACTGAAAGAGTGAATGGTCCGCGCACCACGGCAAAATTCCCTGATATCAATTGCTTGGCATGGGCGGCAATGTATTTTGTAATGATGTTTTCCTTGTTGGTTGATTTCAGAAGCATCAGGCCGGCTGTTGCCTGAAGGGTCCATGAGCCTGCGGGTATTTCCCCTGTTAAATAGCCTTCCAGTCCTTGCGTAGTGAGATGCCGCACATTACCGGCATAAAAATAATTGGTGTCAGCTACCAGATGCGAATTTTCCGGAATATCACGGCTGTTGGTCAGAATGTAGTCAATCAGGTTCCGGCTGTTTCTGCTGAAGAGGGTAATACCGGCAGTAACAAGATCGGAAAGTTTCCTGTCGGCTCCGGCATCGAAAGTCCATGACTTTTCTGGCAGAAGGCCGGGATTGCCGAGATTTCTTCCCGGGGCAAGCCAGGGTAGTGCCGTGCTTACGAACCGTTCGGTAAAATCAGGGTTTCGGATTGATTTTCCTGCTGAGGCGTGCAGGTACCATTGTCCGGGTTTCCACGAAACAGACATCTGGGGTATTACCTGTAAACCGGCCGTTTCATGGAGTTCTCCCCGCAAACCTGATACAAGAACTATTCTTTCAAATGGTTTGTATGCTATGTTTCCGAAGAAACCTGCCTGTGTTTCGGAATGATTCCCTCTGTCGGTACTTCGGATTGTCCGCAGGTGACCCTGAAATCCGTATGTCAGGGTGATTTCTTTCCACCGGCGCGTCTGGAAAACCTGCATGGTTCCCGCATGGGTTGTATGGAGGTTGTGAGGGGAGAGGCTGTTGAAAAGAAAATCGTCATGGTTTTCCCTGAGGGAGAATGTAAGCCGGGTTTGTGACCGCACTCCGTTGTGGAGCAACTGGGTTTGCACCCAGTATCCTTTCTGTGTTTCACGGGCTGTATCAGAAGAGCTTATTGTGTAGAAGTTTCGGGCGTCAAATTCTTTTGAAAAACCTGCAATCCGAAATGAAATTTTGGTGTTGTCCCTGATCTGCCTGGATGCGGATACTGTGGCCTGGCGAACGCTGTAATCGGAATTCCGGCCTGTGCCGATGGGCATCGAAGGGCATTGGTTCAGGGTAAATCCGCCCCTTATAAAAAAGCGCTCCGTTGCCGTTTGAATTCCGACAGAAGACACCAGGTTTCTGCGGTTGCCATATGCCAACTCCCCTGAACTGTTCAATCCCTTCTCATGGTTCCCTGCTGAAAATGCTCTGGTAATAATATTAACCACTCCCCCCACAGCATCACTTCCGTAAACAATCGATGCCGGTCCTCTTACTACTTCAATCCGTTCAATTTCTTCACGGCTTACCGGTAGATCGTTATTAAAATGACCTGTGAGAGGATCATTTATTCGCATCCCATCCACCAGAACAAGCACCTGGTTAAATGTGGAGCCCCGGATGGAAAGATCGGTCTGCACACCTCCCATTCCCCTCATATTGGCTTCCATGCCGGGTATGTATCGGAAAAGTTCATCCACTGAGCTGACAGGTATTGCCAGTAGTGTTTTTCCCCTGATGACGCTGATGCTTCTTCCGGTTTCACGTAATGCCAACGGAGTATGCAGAGAAACGATCACAACCGAATCGACGGTAAAATGAGGTGTTTCCTGAGCTGATACAATGAGCGGTATGTTTTTAAGAACCCAGAAAAGAAATAATCTGTGGAAAAATTTCTTCATACGATCTCAAATGGTAAAAATTACGATCAGTTTGTTGGCAGTTTCACACCGGATGTTTGGGAAGAAAATCAGGAAAAAACAGTTTTATTCCCCGATGATTTTGACCAGAACCCTTTTTTTTCTTTTTCCGTCAAATTCCCCGTAAAAGATTTGTTCCCACGGGCCGAAGTCCAGTTTTCCGCTGGTGACGGCTACAACAACTTCACGACCCATGATGGTACGTTTCAGGTGTGCGTCGGCGTTATCTTCAAAACCATTATGTCGGTACTGGGAATATGGTTTTTCGGGTGCCAGTTTTTCCAGCCAGGTTTCAAAATCCTGATGCAGGCCGGATTCGTCATCATTGATGAAAACGCTGGCTGTAATATGCATAGCGTTGACCAGACAAAGGCCTTCGCGGATACCGCTCTCGGCAAGGCATTGCTCCACCTGAGGGGTAATGTTGATAAAATCGCGCCTGTGCGGGGTCTCAAACCACAATTCCTTACGGAAACTTTTCATTGCATAACAATTTTTAAATTTTTAAATCCCGGAAAACGATTTATTCAATGTGCAAGTCTTTCGTGATGTCTTTTATCCTTGCTTTCAGTTGTTCGGTAACTTTCTGAAAATCTTCCTTTCTCTCCAGCTTTCCTTTTACGCTGAAATAGAACTTAATTTTGGGTTCTGTGCCGGAGGGCCTGATGGAAATTTTGGAACCATCGGCAAGCAGATACTGAATTACATCCGATTTTGGCAGTGCAATTGGCTCGGTTTTTCCTGAGGGCAGGTGGGTTGTTACCTGCGTGAGGTAATCGTGA
>JAAYUG010000189.1 GCA_012517825.1 Bacteroidales bacterium
AAAAACCTGCCGTTATTCCTGTACCGTAAACTGGTATTTTCCGCTGGCAGCTTCGAATACTGCATAGGTATCTTTCCATCCTTTTTCCTGCAGAAAGGGTGATTCGGAAGGTTTGCGGCCCGATTCCAGAACCGTACATCCCTTTTTTGCGGGCACATAAACTGTGGCATGACTGCCCGGAGGCACAAGAATATCAACCGTAAGCCTGTCTTTTTCCTGCTTCCATTCTATACCGGCTTTGCCGTAAGGGGTCTGCAGAAAATAGGCAACGCGGTCGAGTTCCGGCACGGGTTGGGGTCTGAATACAATGTGCTTGTATCCCGGCTCATCCGGATCGGCCTGCATCCCGGCAAGGTTGCGGTAAAACCATACCAGTCCGCCGCCAAACATGGGATGGTTGTGGGAGCCGTCATTATCCCAGCGTTCACGCGTTGTGGTGGCTCCTTTTTTCAGCCAGTAGCCATACGAGGGGTATGTTTTTTTGTTCATGGCTTCGAAGGCAAGATCCTGCAATCCGTTTTCGGCCAGCACTTCAAAGAAGAAACGGGTACCGAGAATTCCGGTATCCAGGTGCCCGCGGGTTGCCTTAAGATTCCGTTTCAGGGCTTCAATAATCCGCGGATACTGATCGGCAGGAACGCCCATTTTCAGGGCAAGAATATTCCCTCCGCCATCGCCGTAGGTGCCTTTTACAGGGTCGAAATATTTTTTCTGAAAAGCCTGGCGGGTTCTTTCAGCCAGCAATTCATACTTCCTTCTTTCTTCTTCAAACCCCAGAACATACGCTGTTTTTGCGGTGATGTCGGTACAATACCACAAATAAAACGTATGGGCCATATCATCAGGAATGGTTTGTCCCGGTGCACACCACTCACCAAGGTTGAACCACTGCAGGGGTTTTCCATCCTTTCCGGTACGCTGGTGGTACATGATGCCGCTTGTATCAACCCAGTTGAGCATGTACCGCACGTAATCCTTCATGGCTTCATAGGTATCGCTTAATATGTCGCGTGCGCCGTAATGGACATAAAATTCCCACGGCATGATGCAGATGGCCGCTCCCCAGGCAACACCCCCTCCGCATCCCGGCTGCCAGGGAGCCCCGTTGGGAACATACCCTGTCTCAGGGTTCTGGGCACCGTAAATATCCCGTATCCACTTGTAGTAAAAGGCACGGGCATCGAAATTGTGCATTACCGTAACACAGGCAATCTGGCCGTCACCTGTATATGCTGAACGTTCCCTGTGCGGACAGTCGCTGGCAATCCCTCCGTGCATGTTGTCGAGCTGGCTTCGTTTCCAGATTCTGTTGATGGAATTGAACAAAGTACTGGATGTTTCGAACACGGCGGCTTCTTCCACTGCAGTATTCACTGCTTCGGCAACCAGCTGGTCAGGCCGCAGTTCGCCAGGCCAGTTGCTGATTTCCACAGCGTGAAATACAAACCAGTTGAACCTCGCTGCATAGGTTTCCATGCCCTTCCCGCCAAATGTGTAGGAATTGTCGCCCGAAAACAGGTTGCTTATATACCGTATGGTAACTTTATGTCCTGCCGGTGCCGACACATTCTGAATTCTCAGCCTTCCGGAAATTTCCTCGCCAAAACTGACCCGGTATGTTCCGGGTCCTTTCCTGCGTATGTTAACCGGGGCGATTCGTTTCGTCACTTTGTCGGGCAAGGCGGTATGGGCAACCAGTTTTCCCTCGGGAGCTCTCCGTTGCGCGGCAAATTCCCACAACACATCATCAAATCCGGGCGCATTCCATCCCGGCTGTTCAAGACGGGCATCGTAGTGTTCGCCGAAGTACACCATGTCCATAACGACAGGGCCCCTGGAGGCTTTCCAGCTCCGGTCGGTGACAATCACATCTTCCGTTCCGTCGGAATAGGTCAGGTAAATTTGTCCGATAAAACGCGGAGTGCCGTACCCCTCGCACCAGAATTTTCCCGGATTATAAAAGCCGTTTCCCAGCATGGCTCCGACAACATTCTCTCCCTGGCGGAGGAAAGATGTGATGTCGTATGCCAGGTACATTACGCGGTATTCGCGGAACGAGTCTTCAAGAGGTATCGACCTTTCGGGCAATCCGGGCCGTTTTCCGTAGTTGGTCTGGTTCGGAACCAGTTCGTCATCACTTACTTTCGATCCATTGACGTAGAGTTCAAAGTAACCAAGTCCTGTAACGAAGGCAACGGCTTTTACCACTTCTTTCTGAACGTAAAAAGCTTTTCGTAAAAGAGGAGCAGGGGGTGGAAGGGTTTTCAGCGGAGCACTCGGCCAGGGGGTGGGAGGAAGGGCTTCTTCTCCCTGCCAGGGAGCACCTATCCACATGGCTTGCCAGTCGGAAGGATGCAATAGTCCCATGCGCCAGAAGGCAGGTTTACTCCATTCTGATGGCCGGCCGTTGCGATCCCATACCCGCACCTGCCACCAGCATTCCTGCCTTGAGCTCAGAGGCTTTCCGTTATACACAATCCGGTTTGTTTCCGGAGACGGTATTTTATGGCTGTCCCACAGGTCCGGCGTTGCCAGCATACCGGGTGAAGAGGCAACCCGTATCTGATAAGCCGTCTGAAATTGCCCGCGTTCCCCTGAATCAGCTTCATTCACCCACGAAAGCCGCGGCGGCAGAACATCCACCACAGCCGGGTCGGTAAGATATTCACAGGTCAGGTTC
>JAAYUG010000190.1 GCA_012517825.1 Bacteroidales bacterium
AAATTGATAGTGGATTGCAGGAAAATCAAAGCATTCCACCGTGTACTTCACTTTTTCCTGCTCAGGCGAATCATCCCGTACTGAAAATTTTTCCTTTTTTATACCGGAAGAGATGGCAAATGAAGGATTTCTGGAAACCTGAATGGATTGATTCAGCAAATCGGCCATAGCAATGATTTTTGCGGCCATGCTGTCATCCATCGTGTAAATGTAAGATGGCAGACTTACCGGCTGAAGCTGGTAATATGCCTTCTGCCCGGATGCTGCCATGAGCATGATTTCACTGAAGGTAGCGGTATTACCCGCTTCTTCACTGTCTTCTTTTTTGCAGGAAAAAAGAAGCAGCAAAAGCATCAGAGGGATTGCAATTGCTTTCATGACAGGTAATTTTTTTGGTATAAGTTACAAAAATCATTTGAAATTAATGTTCCCGTTGATGCGTTTCAGCAGGATGAAGCACGGATGACCCCAAAAAGACCATAACATTGCGTATTAGTTCGCTTACTCTCCTGATATGCAATCCGGCTTGAAAAGGTAATCCTCCTATAGGGTGCATTAAAACTTTGGTTTTATCCATCGAAGAAAAAACATTAATTTTGGGTATGATTACTTCCCTGAATGGATGATAGAGTTAAATATTGGCTTGAACTCTCGGATTATGACCTTGAAACAGCTATTGCCATGCTCAATAGCAGGAGGTACTTATATGTCGGCTTCCTGTGTCATCAAACCATAGAAAAAATATTCAAAGCATACTATACTTTCCTTACATCAGAAACAGCGCCATTTTCGCACAGTTTATCCTATTTGGCAAAAAAAGGTGATTTTTATGATGAATTTTCCGAAGACCAGAAAGATTTTATCGACAGGATTGAGCCTTTGAATATTGAAGCAAGATATCCTTCAAATAAAGAAAGATTATTAAAAAGCCTTACTTACGAAAAATGTCTTGATATAATTGAAAAAACCAAAGCTCTGCAGCAATGGATAAAAGCGAAGCTATAAAAAAGGTCAAGCAATATAAATTATTACTTAAACAGCATTTTGACCTTGAATCAGTTTACCTGTTTGGGTCTTATGCAACTGAAACCAACAGGGAAGATAGCGATATAGACGTGGCGGTTGTTGTGAATCATGTTTCACAGGACTTTTTTCTTGTCAATCCATTGCTCTGGAAGTTAAGAAGACAAATTGATGACCGGATTGAACCTGTTTTAATTGATAAAAACAACGACAAGTCTGGTTTTTTGGATGAAATCAAAAAAAATGGGATTGAAATTGAATAAGCCCAATCCATTGGAAGATTCTCAAACCTAAATAGCTTGCTTTTATTTTGTTTCAGAGGGACTGAGCCGGATTCCAACTCTGCCATTCAGCCCGCATTGCATTAGTTCGCTTGCTTTCCTTTTTTAAGGCCACCCTGTTTTATGGATATCAAAGCGAAAACAAAGCAATATCGGAGGATTCGGATCCTTATTGATTCAGCATGTACAGAGTAATATAGGCCATGGCTCCCATGGCTTGTGCGAGGGCCGGTTCATGAATGGAGAATCCTGCCGTATGGAGCGCCTGGGCTGGCGCTCCGGGAGTTTTGGTACCGAAACGATAAAATACAGCGGGGTATTTCTGCGAGTACCACGCAAAGTCCTCGGATGTCATCCTCAGGTCAAGAGGCACAACGTTTTTTTCACCGGCATACTGAACAGCTGCTTCCATAGCCGATGCCGTATATTCAGGATGGTTGACCAGCACAGGATAGCCTTTAAGGATGGTGCATTCGCAGGAAACACCTCCTGCCAGGGCGGTATGTTCACTCACTGAACGGATGAGACTGTGGGCTCCGGCTCTCCAGGGCTCGTCAAAGGTGCGAAACGTACCTTCCATTGTCACCTGATCAGGGATCACATTGGTAGCTCCCGCGGCAGTGACTTTTCCTATGGAAAGAACGGTGGGTACAGCAGGGTTTCCTTTCCGGCTGACGATCTGCTGGAGTGCCACAATAATCTGTGCTGTTATCAGCACCGGATCAGTTATTCTGTGCGGCATGGCCGCATGGCCGCCTTTGCCGGTTATGGTAAAATACAGTTCGTCGGTTGATGCCATATAGGCACCGGGGCGGAAACCCAGTACACCGCTTTCCAGTTCCGGATCGACGTGCTGGGCGATAATCAGATCAGGTTCCCGTTCGCTGAAGAGCCCTTCTTCCATCATGCGCAATGCCCCCCCGGGAAGTTTCTCCTCACCCGGCTGGAAAATTAACTGCACGGTCCCTTCAAACTGGCCGGACATTTCCTTCAGTATACGGGCACAACCGAGCAGGGCGGCCATATGGGCATCGTGCCCGCAGGCATGCATCACCCCTGGATTTGAGGATGCAAAAGAGAAAGTGTTTTTTTCCTCTATCGGCAGTGCATCCATATCGGCCCGCAAGGCCACAAGTTTCTTCTCCGGCCGGGCACCTCTTATAAAAGCAGTAATTCCGGTACCTGCGATTCCTTTCCGGTAGGGGATATCCCATGCATCCAGCAGGGAGCAGATATAACCAGCCGTTTTCACCTCCTGAAACGACAATTCAGGATGCTGATGAAGATGCCTTCTGATGGCAATGATTTCCTCAAGAAGCTGTTCGCTGTGCTGATGAATAGAATCCCGTAACGACATAAAAAGCTTATTTTCCAAAGACAAGACGAAGGCCTACCAGAATAATCAGAATACCGAATATCCTTTTCAGGAACTGTTCCGGAAGACTGATAGCCAGTTTTGCTCCGAGAAGGCCGCCGATAAAAAAGGCAACCATCACAATCAGTCCGAAGCGATAGTTAACGTAACCCTGTTTTGCATAGGCAAGCATTGCCAGAAGAACGACCGGAGGGGTGAGAATAAAAAGGCTGGTCCCCTGTGCTTCGTGCTGGCCCATGCCCATAACCAGCACAAGCGCCGGTACAATAATGATGGCTCCTCCCACCCCCATGGTTCCTGAAACAATTCCGGCCACAAGACCGATCAGCAGAAGAAGCAGAATCTGAGTTATTCCCATGTTTGCCAGGTTATTAAAAATCCAGATTGAGTGACAAATAGAAAATACGGGGTAAAATTACCTTATTTTCGATACCATGCGCCCAGTCGAGACGGATAAAATACCCCAGAACCTGTGTGCGGAGGCCAAATCCGTATCCCGCAACGATCGGGTCGCGGTTCGACTGGATAATCACCTTATAGGTACCCCGGTCAATAACCTGCTTGTCGTAAGCATTCTTTCCCGAATAAGGCGATAACCCTGTCCATGCCGAACCTACATCAGCAAAACCCACAATCTGAAAATTGTTAAGGAAAGCAGAGGAAAGCGGCCTGTTGAGTATGTACCGGAAAACAGGAAAACGGATTTCATTGTTGATGAGGGCAAAATTATTGCCGTTCCTTATATTTTGCGTGAAGCCGCGCATATCGGTTGCCAGAGTCTGGTAGGCGTAATTCACTTTAGGGTCGACAGCTACACTCTGGTCAAATGTGGGGTATTTGCCGGGAAAGATATTGATCCAGTTATCCACACTACCCAGATAATAGATGAGACGGGCATGACCAAAGGAAGTGCTGGCAGCAAAGCGGGTTGCCCAGATCAGGCTTCTGTGGATCCGAACGTAATTCCTGAAATCCACCCCCAGCACCCAGAGGTCTGTTTTCTTCTCATTTATCTGTTTGTAGTATTCGCCAAAAATCTTATACCGCGTACCGCTGTAAAGGTTAAGCCCCAGGCTACGGGTATTGTCAAAAATCACTTCTCCTTTCAGCCCTGCCCATGACCTGACATAATTGGGAGATTCAAGGCTTCTGACATCGGTAGCCAGCAATACCGTTCGGTCGTGCCTGAAACTGGCCGTTCCTTTCACCGCAAAAACCTGACTGAACGGATACCTGAGAATGTACATTACCTGGTGGGTCTGGGTTTTGATGAGATAATCATAATCGTAGAGATAGTTTTTGAAAACCTGCCTGTGAAAAACAACCTGCTTGTCGAGCCGTTTTTTCAGGTTTTCGAAGCTCAGCAGGTATTCATTGCTGTCAAAGTCGGTGGCAAAACGCACCCCTCCGATAATTTTGTAATCTTCAAACAGGTCATTTGTGCCCAGTTTGAAGAGCATATTGAACCCCGGATTATAATAAACGGCTCCTCCTGTAAAGGCCTGATAGGAAGCATTAAGAAAGGTAAAATCAATCTGGTTTACAATATAGTTGGTATAGAACGAAGTTTCGTAGATGCGCACCCGGGGCCAGAGGGAACCGGCATTGGCCGAATCGCGCGTTATTACAATATTTTGCCTGGCCAGCTGGGCATTCAGGTAATTGATTTTTTCCTCTTCAAAAACATAGTTGTTAATATCAACCTGCCTGGTTGTATTAAGAGTAGAGTCGAGCAATTTAGGCAAACCTGCCGTGGAACCCAGCATTTGCAGAGGGATGTAGGTTTTGGGAATTCGGGCTATGCTGTCGTTTTTCCGTAACTGCGCGGTGAGATTGGTACGGTAAGGTGTCGGCACAGGAGGAGGAACAGAACCCGGCACTTCGGTTTCATGACTAAATATATTGAATCTGCCGTTATTGAAAATCAGGTCGGCAATATTACCTGTTCCGGGAGAATAATCCTGTTCGAGGATACCCCTGGAATAATTTGTAAGAGGTACACTTTTACTGAAGTAACGGTAATGAATGATGGTATCGACAAAACTGATCGTGCTATCGAACCGTCCGAGATAACGGTTGAAAATACCGCTTTTATCGCTCAGGTAAAGAAATTCATTACGGCTTCGTTCTGCAGGCTGGAGGTTATCGGTGTACGCCGTTTCCGACAGGTTGGTCAGCACATCAGAAACCGGCGGATATTGGGCCAGATAAAGATCAAATGTTGCCCGTGTGCACTGGTCACAGGCAGACATTACCGTCAGACTGTCGGACGAGCGGTTACTGCTGAAAAGGATTTGTTTCCCGCCCTGAATAAAACGGGGATGCAAATCATCGGCCACATCGTTGGTAATTTGCTCGCTGGTTGCCGAAGCAAGGGTATGCACGTAGATATCTGATTTCCCTTTTTGTATTGCTGAAAGAACTAGCTTCAAACCGTCGGGCGAGTATCCGACATCAAGAACTTTTTCAAAATAGAGAAAATTCCGGCTGATCAGTTCTTTTGTAGCAATATTGTACTGATAAAAACGAATGCCGCCTTTTTCTTCCGTAAAAAAGGAAAGAATCTGCCCGGTAGGATTCCAGGCAAGCACCGGATAGGAATAATCCTGGATCTGGTCGAGCTGATGTTCTTTCCGGAAAATACACCGTTTCTTTCCTGTTTTTTCGTTATAAAGCCAGATTTTATACCTTCCGTTCAGATTGGTAACCCAGGCAATGTATCCGGCGGCAGGATTGATTTTCACCTGATAGTATATCAGCTTTTTGCGCGGGTGCCGGATAATTTTTCCTGTTTCGGGTAAAGCGGGAGCATCCTGTGCACCGTAATACTGATCCTGGTAATAGAGAAGCCATTCCTGGGCAAGGTCTCGTACCGTAAACCCGAGCACATTCAGAAAAGCTGTACTGGCATTTTTGTTGATGCGGGTCAGATAAACTATGTTGGGGATCACCGATTTACCGTACCTGTCGGCAATAAATTTCCAGAACGAATGTCCGGCATAAAGGGCATCGGTTCCCTCAAGCCGGTTAAATCGTTTATAACGTCCGCTGAGAATCCCATCGCGGACGATGTTATCAATTTCAATGCTCCATTCACGGCCCAGGTAAGAAATAAGTCCGCTCCGGTACCATTCGGGCAGGTTAATGAGGGTAGTGTTGGTGATGTTCTCGCGAAGGTCGCTTCCGTAAAGCATCTCATTAAGAATGACTTCGGCTATGGCGCCTCTGATCTGTTCATCAAAATGCCGGTGGTTTCCGTCAAAGTACAATGAAACCTTGTTGTTGATGATGCGGGTTACGCCGCCCAGATTATTAAGTTCATCGTTACCGGTTATCAGGCCAATGTTGCCCTGCCGGAAATCGGCCAGTTTGTTGTAAACAAGAAATATCAGGCGTTTATCAACGGTGTAATCAAAGAAGCTTTCAATGGCAGGAAGCTGCTCGCCGGCATATTTTGCCGTATATTGTGCCAGCTCGGTACCAAACTGATTGAAGTACACGTCGTACCGGTCAAACCGGTAAAAGTTCCAGAAAAAATCTGCATACTGAACCCGGTTTTTCCCGAAGGTCATCTGATGACCGTTGTAAAACTGGGCACCGGCATTCATTGCCGTGAGAAGAAAAAACAGACCTGCTATGAAACCTTTTTGCCTGCTCATAGGAGTGTAAAGGTAAATATTCCTGTCAATTTTTTCGGGCTGTATTAATAACTTCGGTTAAATTTGCAGAAACACGATTAAAAAAACCTTGCGATATGAAGCGGAGGATTTTATTTGCCTTACTTATTGCCGGCTGTTTTGTTGCAGGCCTTATGGCTCAGTCAAGACGGCCCTTTATGTCGTTTGACACCGATGCACACGATTTCGGGACCATTACCGAAGAAGGCGGTCCGGTTACCTACCGGTTCGAATTCACCAATACGGGCGGAGCCCCTCTGATCATCAGCAACGTTACAACCTCCTGCGGATGCACAGCACCCTCGTGGTCGAAAGAACCTGTATTGCCCGGAGCAAAAGGTTTTGTGAGCGCCACCTATGACCCCAAAAACCGGCCCGGAAAATTTGAAAAAACCATCACCATTGTATCCAACGCCGAAAAATCTCCGGTTATTTTGCGCATCTCAGGCGAGGTAACAAGTAAACTACCCGGAATCGAAAACATGCTTCCGGTTAAAATTGGCAATCTGCGGTTGAGCTCCAATACAGTGAGCTTCGGCGATCTGAATTTCGGCGACCAGGACCGTAAGAGCCTTTATGTGATGAATACCGGAAGCTCCACTGTTCAGATTTCTTTTTCCGATGTACCAAAACACCTGTTGGTTATGCCCAATCCGGCGCAACTGAAACCGGGCGAGTCAGGCACCATTGACATCACCTATGAAACCGAACTGAAAAATGCCTGGGGCTTTGTTACAGACCGTTTTCAATTGCTGATCAACGGGAAAGCAGAGCCACTGAACCGGATTGTTGTAACAGCCAACATTAAGGAAGATTTTTCACGGCTTTCCCAGAGCGACATGGCTTCCGCACCGGTCATCTCAGCCGAAAAGGAAACATTCGACTTTGGAACCGTGAAACAGGGAACAAAAATTGAAGCCAGCTATGTGATAAAAAACACAGGCAAACGGGACCTGCTCATCCGGGATGTTCAGACATCCTGCGGATGCACGGTGGCAGTACCCGGCGACAAAATAGTAAAACCCGGAAAATCGACCACCATCAAAGCGGTATTTGACACCCGCGGGTATCACGGAACACAGAACAAGCTGGTTATGGTGATCAGCAACGACCCCAGGACGCCCAAGCTCACCTTATGGCTGAGGGGAACGGTAGAAAAATAAACCGCCATTCATTGGAAGAGAAGCCTATACAAGACAACGGTTCCGCCGCTCAGGAAAAAGGAGGCACAGGTGATGCTCCGGCCGTTAATCCTGAACTGGGAAAACTTATTCGCCACAGAAAACGGAAAACCTGGTCGCCGGATGAACTGGCCGAAGGAATACTGAAGGGAAATGTTCCTATGCTCAGCCGGGCCATTACCCTGGTGGAAAGCCATCATCCGCGGCATCAGGAAATGGCAGCCCAGCTGGTGGAAAAATGCCTTCCGTACGCGGGAAAATCCATACGCATAGGAATCACAGGCGTTCCGGGGGCCGGGAAAAGTACATTAATTGAAGCACTGGGCAACCGGATTGCTTCACCGGAGCAGAAACTGGCTGTTCTGGCAGTTGATCCCAGCAGCAGCCGTTCAGGCGGCAGTATTCTTGGCGATAAAACCAGAATGGAGCTTCTTTCGACCAATCCGTATGCATTTGTCCGGCCTTCCCCTTCAGGCGGCACCCTTGGCGGAGTAGCAAGGAAAACAAGGGAATCGGTCATTCTCTGCGAAGCGGCCGGATATTCGGTTATTTTCATCGAAACGGTGGGCGTAGGACAAAGTGAAACCATGGTCCATGGAATGACCGACTTCTTTCTGCTTGTGCTTATTCCCGGCGCCGGCGACGAACTTCAGGGCATGAAACGCGGCGTTGTTGAACTGGCCGATGCCGTGCTGGTGAACAAAGCCGATGGCGACAATGCCGGAAAAGCCGAACGCGCTGTGAGCGATTACGCTTCCGCCATGCATCTTCTTCCTCCCCACCCGGGGAAATGGACACCCCGCGTAATGGCCTGCTCGGCCAAAACCAACGCAGGAATTGATGTTCTGTGGAATACCATCAACGAATACATCACCCTCACCAAAGCCAACGGCTACTTTGAAACCAAACGAAGAGAACAGAATCTTGACTGGCTGCAGGAAACCATCCTGGATCTGCTGCAGTCAGAATTTTACCGGCATCCCGGCGTAGCTTCCCTGCTGCAGAAATATACCGCTGAAGTGGCAAAAAACAAAATTACTCCGTACTTTGCAGCCCGTCATCTAATGGAAACGTATCATCAAAAAAAATAACCTTATGAAAAAAGCATTCTTCTTTCTTGTGCTGATTATTCTGGCCTCAGCATGCAAAAACGATAAAAACGCCTACACCATTAAGGGGAAAATGGACGGGTTGGCCAATACCCGGGTATATCTCAAAAAAGAAATAAACGAACGCTTTTCGGTAGCCGATTCGGCCATAACCGACAAAAAAGGCAATTTTCTCTTCAAAGGAACGGTTGAATATCCCGAATTTGCCATGCTGGTTTTTAACGACACGCTGATGGTGAGGCTGTTTCTTGAACCCGGTACCATCAAAATAGATGCTTCGGCATCACAAATTAAAAATGCCCGGATTGACGGTTCACCTGTTACCATGGAACTGAAAGCCTATCAGGATACTCTCACCCTGCTCTTCGGCAAAACGGAAGATTCGCTCTATGCCATCTACCGGAATGCAAGGGAAAATAACGACAAGAAGCTTCTGAACGAAGTCATCAGCAGTCTGGATGAACTCGACCGTAAAGTAAATGCATTCAAGCGCGATTACGTGCGCCGGCATGCCGCTTCTGCCATCGCCCCCTATATTGTATGGAGGGAACTGTCGTATGAAATGGAACCCGAAGAAATGGAATCCTTCATTGCAGTATTTGACCCCCGTGCCAGCCAGTCGACCTGCGTTACCAACCTGCGCAACCGGATAGAAACCCTGCGCAAAGTAGCCATAGGACAGCCTGCACCCGATTTTTCACTTAAAACCCCTGACGGCCGCCTGGTTTCCCTTTCTTCACAATTGGGGCACTACCTGCTGATTGACTTCTGGGCATCGTGGTGCGGACCCTGCAGAAGGGAAAATCCCAATGTAGTAAAAGCCTACCAGGCCTTTCACAAAAAAGGATTTGACATACTGGGCGTTTCGCTCGACAGAGACTCGGCACGATGGGTTAAAGCCATTGAGGACGACAAGCTGGAATGGACACAGGTTTCGGATCTGAAATACTGGGACTGCGAACCAGCAAGGCTTTATGGAGTGCGCAGTATCCCGGCCAATTTTCTTCTCAACCCCGAAGGAATCATTATCGCAAAAAATCTTACCGGAGAAGCCCTCTATCAGAAACTGAAGGAACTGCTGAAATAACATCATGGCTATGGAGTTTTTCAGGGACATCATCATCGAAACCCTCATGATTACAGGCATCGTCATGGTGATGATGCTGCTGATCGAGTATTTCAATGTATTTTCAGGCGGGGGATTTGGTGAATATGTCAAGAAATCCTCCCTGCGGCAAACCGGTATTTCAGCCTTCCTGGGATTTACCCCGGGGTGTGTGGGAGTTTATGCGGTGGTTTCCCTGTATCTTCACCGTATTATAGGCTTTGGCGGTTTGCTGGCGGCCTTGCTGGCTACCGTGGGCGACGAGGCATTTATTATGATTGCCCTGATCCCCAAAACGTACCTTTTGATTTCGCTGATCCTGCTGGTTCTGGCCCTTGCTTTCGGGCTTCTTTTTTCAGGAGTGAAGCTCAGAAGCATTGAGCACTCAAGGCTTCTCATGCATGAAATGCATCAGCATAAAGAAGACCTGGATGGGAAACTGAACATAAGCCGCCTTATTCAGCAATTGAAAAATATGAGTTTCCCGCGTGCCATCCTCATTTTCTCCCATCTGGTCCTTATTTTCGGAATTATCAGCGGAGTGCTTACCCATAACGAACATCCGGGATCAGTTGAAGAGGGACACCCCTCCTGGGATTTTATGCGGATAACCTTTTTACTTGCCTCCGTCACGGCATTAGGAATTGTTATTATAGTCTCCGACCATTTTCTTGAAAAGCATCTGTGGGAACACATAATCAAAAAACACTTCCTGAGGTTGTTTCTCTGGACCTTCGGTACCCTGCTGGTAACAGGCCTTCTGCTGAGCAACTGGGAACTGCGGTCGTGGATGCAGTCCAACCATTTGCTTCTTCTGCTCATGGCGGTAGCTATAGGTATTATACCCATTTCGGGGCCGCATATTGCCTTTATTACCCTTTTCGCACAGGGTGCCATTCCGTTCAGCATTCTGCTGGCCAATTCAATTGTACAGGACGGACACGGAGCCCTGCCCCTTTTTGCCGAATCGCGCAGTTCTTTTTTCCTGGCCAAGGGTATTAAACTAATTCCTGCCCTGATTGTTGGTTTATGTGGTTTATGGTTACGGTTCTGAATTAACGTATAACTTCAAATGATACATTGCTATGCATTATGATGTAATTATCATCGGCAGCGGCCCGGGAGGGTATGTTGCTGCTATCCGTTCAGCCCAGCTGGGCATGAAAACGGCTGTTGTGGAAAAAGCCGAACTCGGGGGCGTATGCCTCAACTGGGGTTGCATACCGACCAAAGCATTGCTGAAAAGCGCCCAGGTGTTTGAATACATGAAACATGCCGGAGACTATGGCATTAGCATCACGGGTGAAGCCAAACCCGACTTTGCGGCTGTTGTGAAACGCAGCAGGGCAGTTGCCGACGGCATGAGCAAAGGCATTCAGTTCCTGTTTAAGAAAAACAAAATCGATGTTCTTCAGGGTCATGGCAAACTTGCTCCCGGCAAATCTGTTGCTGTGAACAAAAATGACGGAACCAGCGAAACCTTCACTGCCGACCACATTATTCTGGCCACCGGGGCAAGGTCGCGCGAACTGCCCAACCTGAAACAGGACGGGAAAAAGATCATCGGCTACCGCGAAGCTATGACCCTGCCCGAACTTCCCTCATCGATGGTAGTGGTAGGTTCCGGAGCCATCGGAAGCGAATTTGCCTGGTTCTATGCCACCATGGGAACAAAGGTTACCCTGGTGGAATTCATGCCCACTATTGTGCCGCTCGAAGACGAAGAAGTTTCCAAACAACTCGAACGGTCGTTCAAAAAGGCCGGCATAACCGTTATGACTTCTTCAACCGTTGAAAAAGCCGAAGTAAAGGACAATCAGTGCCATGTAACCATCAAAACGCCCAAAGGCACAGAAGAGGTTAAGGCCGATATCGTGCTTTCGGCGGTTGGCATCACTCCCAATCTGGAAAATATTGGTATTGAAGAAACGGGTATAGCTCTTGAAAACGGAAAGGTAAAAGTGGACGAATACTACCGCACCAATGTGCCGGGGATATACGCCATTGGCGACATAGTGCACGGGCCTGCCCTGGCGCACGTTGCATCTGCTGAAGGAATATGCTGTGTGGAAAACATTGCCGGGAAACATCCTGAGCCGGTGGATTATAAAAATGTTCCTGCATGTACTTATACCGTGCCTGAAATTGCTTCCGTGGGCCTTACTGAAAAAGCGGCACGTGAAGCGGGTTACAGTATCAAAGTGGGGAAATTTCCTTATACGGCATCGGGTAAGGCAAGCGCTGCCGGCAACAAAGACGGATTCGTCAAGCTGATTTTTGATGAAAAATACGGTGAACTGCTCGGTGCTCACCTGATCGGTCTCAATGTAACCGAAATGATTGCTGAATTGGTGGTGGCGCGTAAACTGGAAACCACGGGGCATGAAATCATTAAGTCGGTGCACCCCCACCCCACCATGAGCGAAGCCATAATGGAGGCTGCTGCGGCAGCGTACGGAGAGGTGATTCATTTGTAATTTTGCCGTTCGCCCTTAGCTATGAATTGAGTTAGGGTAAAGGATATGCTTTATTCTGAAACCCTGAAATTGAGCGTAAAGCGTAAAGTGTAGAGAAATGGCGTTCATTAGTTTATTCTCCGCTTATCGTTCTACCCAATTGTTTACTCGGGACCGAAAAATCTCAAATCTAAAATCACAACTCACAAATCCCCGCGAATTTCCTATTTCCCATTCCCAATTTTCTGTCCTTGATTACGCTATGAAAACCAGAACAAATGAATAGGAAATGGGAAATGGGAAATGGGAAATCGAAAATCGGAAATCCCTGGAACTTTGAAACATTGGAACTCTGGAACATTGGAACCCTGGAACACTGGAACTTTAGAAACCGTTCCTTAATCCCCTACGGGGAATTTGATTGGATTTGATCACCGTTTCTATTGTCCTTCATCCCCTAACGGGGAAATGGAAAGATCTTTTGCCATTCGCTTTACGCTCTACGCTAATTAAAAAATGCTCTGCACTCTAAACCCA